>JABWAS010000006.1 GCA_013360865.1 Candidatus Paceibacter sp. | reverse complement strand
GGTATTCGTTCCCCAGCCTCCTTTGCGCCAGCCATAAGGAAGACCGGCTTGCGTGGTGGAAGCGGTTTCCAGAGAGGGGTTGGGGACGAGGTTGTCGGAAGATGCGTTTGCCGCGTTGTCGGTCCAAACTAAAGTGAAAAAACAAACCACAAAAACAATGGTAGTTAAATAAAATAATTTTGTTTTTATAAATTTGCTTTTCATTAAGATTTTAGATTTTATTTTTTAGATCTAAGATTGATTTTTGGCTGACATCAGTTCAATCACTTTCTTCAACAGCTCGTCTATCTGGACGCGGATGGCTTTTATAAGGCTTTCTTTCTGCTCCGGCGTCATCTTGGAAACATCTGAAACTTTATAAGCCCCGCTGGAAATGAAAGGTTTTTGAACTGTTCCGGTTGATTCATTTGACGCGCCGGGATTTTTACTTTCTGAGGACGACTCCGCCGAACCGAAAAGTTCATTAAGTTTTTCTCTTGTTTTAGGACCAGCCAGGCCGAAGCCTGTCGTGTCCGGCGTTCCGGCTCCAACCAAACCGTACTTCTTCTGGAATCTCTGCACCGCCCTGACCGTGGCCGGGCCGTAAAATCCGGTAACTTTGCCTTCCGGATATATTTCCGGATCCCTGGCTAGCATATTCTGTAAAATTTCCACCCTTTCGTCATTCATTCCCACGGCGAATTTTCCGGAAAGAAGCTCCGCCTTCACGTCCTGGGTTATATCGGAAATATTTATAACAC
Source organism: Candidatus Paceibacter sp. (assembly GCA_013360865.1). Taxonomy (NCBI): domain Bacteria; kingdom Bacillati; phylum Minisyncoccota; class Minisyncoccia; order Minisyncoccales; family Candidatus Paceibacteraceae; genus Candidatus Paceibacter; species Candidatus Paceibacter sp. Next base: position 49,398 of record JABWAS010000006.1, on the reverse strand, counting down.
CGAAAGAAATCCCCCCGCTCTGCCCGCCCGCTCCTCCTCCTTGGTTGGTATTACCGCTCTGTGAAATTATTGGATTTTCCTGTTCTTTTTGAGACTTATCATTTGCTTCCGAAGAGTTAGCGTCTTCCGATTTTTCAGACGAGCTTGAAATCGTTTGAGCAAATGGAGAAAAAATCATTCCTCCTCCTCCGCCCCCGTTGTTGTTATTGTTATTGCCATTGTTGGAATGTTCACCCGAATTTCCGTGACTCTGCTCTGATGAAGATGAAGCTGACTCCGAGCTTTGCGCCGCGCCGGAAACACTTGAACTAGATAAGGATTTAAATGAAGACGAAGAAGATTTAGCCAGAGACGACGATGATTTTAACGAAGACGAGGAAGACTTTTTAACCGAAGAGCTTGAAGATGATTTTTTGGCGGATGCGGACGATGAGGATTTTACCGTTGAAGAGGATGAGGATGATTTGGACGAAGCAGTCGCCGCGGAAGAAACAGCGCTTGAAGATTTACTGCTTGTCGCCAGTGAAGACGACGAGGAAGATTTAGGCAAACTGGAAGCCGCCGCCGAAGAAGAAAAATTAGTTTCTTCTATTGAAGAGGCGGAGCTTGCCACACCGGACGAAGAAAACGCCGAAAAACTGTTTGACGACTCAACAGAAGAAACCGCGGAAGAGGAGGAACTTAGCTCCACTTCTTCTATTTTATAATCGCTGAACTGCACATCCATAAAATCAGTTCTGATGCCGCCATAACCGGCGGCGGTGATTGCCGAACCGCCGTAGCTGGTATTATTGTCTTTGGCCTGGGCGATGAGCGCCCAGGAACCTGTCTTGCCGTTGTCCATATAAAGCTTTATGTCCACCGTGCCGTCGGCGCTGGTGGAAACTTCGCTGCGCAATCCGATCCAGACGTTCTGCGGTATAAGATTGGGATTGGAAGAAGCGTCGTAGGCGCCGTTAAAAACTTTTTCCTGCGCCAACGTGTAGTAATTGCCGTTTTTCTTTTTCTTTATGACGGAAGTCCCGTCCACTCGTATGCCGGTATAATACAAATTGTCGCCGTTCTGGTAACGGTTAAAAAGGAGCAGGCCGTTGGATTGGTTGCGGTTGGTGCTGGCGCTCAAATTATGCTTGGTTATTTTGTAATACACCTCTTGTTTTAAATCCTGCCACTTCGTTCTGGTAACGAGACGAAAAATGTTTTGCGGATAATAGCCGCCGTCGGTGTCTTCCGTGTTGTCGCCTTCGTAATATATTCTCCACGGATCGTCTTTGGGCAAAGGCCCCTGGATGGTGGAGCTGTAACCGTTCTTTATATAAAAATATGCTCCGGAGTTGAGCCACCAGCTCGCGCTGGCGCTGTCGCTCATACTGCCTTCTTCGGCCAGCACGATGTTAGCGGAAAATAAATCCACGAAAGGCGACTGCACTCCGGCCAGCTGCCATTTGGACAGAAGCGCCAGATCTTTAAAAATATTTTTGGCAAACTTTCCTCCGTTTAAAAACAGGAAAGCGAAAGCCGTATTTGCTTTAATTGCCAATCGTCTCGGCGCGCAATTCCCTGACCGACACTTCGCTGTAAGCGGGGTTAGCGTCCCAGGTTTTTAATCCGATGCCGCCGGACTTCGGCATTTCATCGGTATTATACTTTAACACCCACTGGTTGTTAACAAGGCATCTGATGCTGTTGCCGTTGACGCTGACTCCGTAATCGTTGTTAAGCCAAGGCTCCATAAAAGGTATCGGCAAACGGCCGCTTTTACCAAGTGTTTTCGTCTTGCCGTTGACCGTCTGGTAAATTCTCGCGTACTCGCCGTAATGAGAGAAAGTACAAGACATATAATTTTTAGGATCATTGTATCTGGCAATAATCGTGAAAGTGGAGCCCTTGTTCCAATCCAGCTTCGTTCTGAAATTATAATCTGTCCAGTCTTTGGAGCCTGCCAAAACCGTCATGCCGGCAGTGGTGGAAGCGTTAGACGCGATATGCAATGTCCCGCCTTTAACGAAAACTTCTCCGGACAGATTCTTCCAGCCGGAAATATCGTCAAAGTTGTTCGCGGCGTAAGGCGTAGACATGCCAGAAGTATCGGTAAGATAAATAGGCGGAATTGAAATTGAAGAGCTCGAAGAAGAAAATTCCGGTTTTGACGATGACGAAAGCGCGGCAGAGGAACTTACAGATGAACTTGAAGATTGTTTTTTCTTATTAAGGGCGGCTTGCTGTTTCTTTTTTGCCTCTTCTTCTTTTTTCTTCTGTTCCGCCGTGACCGATTCTTTGACGGTCAAATCTTCTTTAAACGACGCCAAAGCAAGCTCAACATCTTCACCAGTTTTAACTTCCTCAACCTTAATATCTTTTACATAAATTAAACTGTTTCCCAATTCCCTGTCCCAGGTCTTTAATCCGATCCCTCCGTTGGCCAAAAGCGGACTTAAATAGTAGGCGTAAGCCACCTCGTTGCCATTGACGTAACATCTCACCGTGTCGCCGATAACGGAGATACCAAGCCGAACATTTTCTTTCGGTATATCGTAGATGTTTTTCTTATCTACTATATTTCTGGTTTTTCCGGCAATTTTTTGTTCTATTCTTAGATTGTCGTCGCTGAAAGCGCAGGCAGCGTAGTTATCTTCGTCTTTAAACCTGGCCGCCAAACTGACATGAGTCCCTTTTTTCCAGTCAATGGCGGTATTGAAAATATAGTTGGTCCAAGGATAAGACCCGTCCAAAAAGACGAAAGATCCGCTGGTGTCTTCTCTTGAACCGAGTTCAATCGTGCCCCCATTCAATTCAACCTGTCCCCATGTTCTTTTCCATTGGTTTTCGTTGGAAAATTTTTCTTCATAAGGCAATTTTTTGCCTTCTCCACCGGATAAATATTCAACAAGATATTCTCCTGACCACTCCGGAGACGGCTCTATTCTTTTGAGCATGTAGTGATAATCCCATTTATAATTGAAGCTGAAACCGCTGTCCTGCGGCCATATCTGGCGGAAAGCCATTTCATAATTTTGTTTCATAAGCTCTGAAATAACTCCTGTCGCGCCGTCATAATTTTCCGTCTGTTGGCCGTAATCGCCGAACGGATAAGAAAAACTTATAACTTTTCCTCCCAGCTTTTCTTCAATGGTTTTTCTGGAATTGGCCAACTCGTCACTGATTCTCTTTTTATAATCCGCGTCATTCTCAAGCCGTCCATCGCTCTCATAAAACATTTTATTGCTCAAAAAGTTTCCTTTCTCGCCTTCGGAATTTATTTTTATGAACCCCCCGTCTATCTGCACGGCGTGGGATTGGACGTCCCATCTTCCGGATTTAACCATTCTCTCCAACTCTTTTTGAGAAAGGTAATATTTTGAGTTGTATGGCGTTTCCGGCAAAGAAGCTCCAGTGGCAGCAAACATCACCGCTTTATAATCAAGCGCTTTAAGCAGGGGGTCGGCGGGGTAATAGCTATCTTTTCTGCCGTCGTCAAAAGTCAGAACAAAAGACTTTTCCGGCAATTCTTTTTCACCCTTTATAAAAGCGTAAAAATCTTCCATCGTTACTGTTTCGTACCCGGCCTTTTTAAGCGCGAACAAATGCTCCCTGAATCGGTCTTTGGTCAGGCTGAACCTGTCCGGATTCTCGTCAATAATGCCATGGTAGACAAGAACTGGAACGGAATTGGCGTTTTTCTTATGAGCAGAATTGCTGGATTCAAGACCACCATTATTTTCTTTTTTAAATGCTGAAACCGCGCTAGCAATCAAACCGCTATTATTGTTTCTGGAAAAAGCGATTTTATACTTAAAAAAATTTGCAAAACTTATTGCGCCGACACTATATTTTTGCGGAAAATCTACAAGCAAGAAACTACCGCTCACCATGGCAAGACCAAGCATCATTATGAATGCAAAAAATAATATTTTTACTTTTACTATGTGTTTATTTAATATCATTTTTATTTTATCTTGTTCCCCACTTTCTATTCTGTATGGTGGCAAGAGCGTAAAAAAGAATATAACTTAGGAAAAACATGTTTAAAAATGTCCAAATGAATGTATAAAACCAATATTTATCTTTAGGTGATAAAATTCTGTAATATACAACAATTATGCAATTTATTAACAATGACCCAGCTATAAAATAAAACGGATAAACGCCATTTATGGCTATATCCCAAACAAAAACTTTTAATGCTATAAACGGCGATACTAATGTTGTGAGGGTAAGTGGAAAAAAATAACTAAAAGCTACGAATGGTTCTTTTTTCCAAATAAACTTGCCTGCAATTATAGAGTTAACAAGCCAGCCTTTTTTCCACCTAATCTGTTGTTTTATAAACTGTTTCCATTTAGCCGGAGCAATAGTATAAGCCTTAGCCTTATCAGTATATACGGTTTTATAACCTTGTTTTATAACCCAATTTGTAAGGCCTCTGTCGTCACCCCATGTTATAGGCAAACCCCAAAAAGTTTCTCCTAACCACTTGTCAATTATAGGAAGAACAATGCTTTTTCTGTATGCCGATGAACACCCGCTGCAGCAAAAAACAGAAGCAAAAGATGATTCTGCCGCTTTAGATATACGAAAAGCTATGTAATAGTGAGCAGCTTGCATTCTTGTAAGTAAATTTTGATCTGAATTTTCTATGTAAGCATGCGCGCAAACAGCCCCTATTTCAGGATTGTTAAAATATTCAACAAGTTTTGGCAAGGTGCTTGGTTCAATATAACTATCGCTGTCTAATTGAATAATAATTTCTCCTTTTGCCCTTTTAAAACCTTCCGCCATCGCATGTCTTTTGCCTTGATTTATTTTCCAATCAACTACAGTTAAATTATCAAACTCTTTTTGGGCCTTTTTTAAGACCTTGATCGTTCCGTCTGTACTTCCATCATTTACAACTATCACTTCGACTTTATCTGTCGGATAATTAGATTCAAAACATTTTGATATTGTCTTGTATATTGCATCTTCTTCATTTTTACAAGGTATCACAAAAGTAACTGACGGTTCGTAGTTTGTATATTGCTTTACTTCTTTAATTTTCTTATCAACGGAGGGGTAAAGAATAGTTCCTCCAAGTCTCGATAATCTAAATAAAGTAACAAATAGTGTGTAAATATAAACAACAGGGCTTTTAAAGAAATAAGAAGCACTGTGTGTTTTTAACAACGTTATTAAAAACACAATAAGACCCATCAAGATATACAACGAAACTTGGAATAGTATACTTGAATAATTTAAGCTCCAGAAATCAACGCTCTTTTTTAATTTTAAGCTTTGTGTAGTCATTTTTATCTCCCTATACCTTTATAAACAATTCCGCTTTGGGTGAAGTCTTCTTTGTTAAGGCAGTTGCGGCCGTCTACGACGACTTCTGCGCCTTTCCTCTTCAGATAATCCGGTGTCATTTCTTTAAACATCTTGTGATTGGTGGCCACGATAACCGCCACAGCGCCGTCTAATGCTTCGTCCAAACTCTGCGTCGTTGACTGTTTCAACACAAACGGGTCGTAAGAGGCAACATTTGCCCCAACAGCTTTAAGATGTTTGATTATTTCAAACGAGGGACTCTCGCGGCTGTCGTCTATGCCCGCTTTGTAAGCCAGCCCGAGCACTGCTACTTTGGCTCCGTTGATAGCTTTCTTTTTCTCATTTAATCCGGCAATGGCTTGCTCCACCGTGAACTTTGGCATATGGTTATTTATTCTTCTGGCCTGTCGCAAGAAATCGTGCTCAAAGCCTTTTTCCTTGGCATACTCAATAAGGTAATAAGGGTCTACCGGAATGCAATGGCCGCCCACGCCGCAACCAGGATAGTGCGCCATAAAAGCGAACGGCTTGGTGGCGCAGCCGTTGATGACATTGACAATATCTATGCCAAGCTTGGCAAACGACATTGCCAGTTCATTGACGAAAGCGATGTTGATGTCGCGGAAAGAATTTTCCACGACTTTTACCGATTCCGCTTCTTTGAGCGAACCCATCGGCTTGATGGTGCCGGTGATAATGGAACCGTAAAAATCCAAAGCCATTTTTAAACCTTTTTCTTCCAAACTGCCCACGACGCGGTTAATATTTTCCACGTTGTATTTCGGGTCGCCCGGATTTATTCTTTCCGGACAGTGGGCGACGTAAAAATCAACACCCGCTTTCATATTGGTTTCTTTTTCCAGAATGGGGATAACGATGTCGTCGCAGACACCAGGATTGACGGTTGATTCCAAAATTATGAGTTGGCCTTTTTTTACAAACGGCGCGATGCCGCGGCAAGCTCCTTCCACCGGCCTCAAGTCGGGCATATGATTTTCATATACCGGCGTCGGCACGCAGATAACGACGATATCGGATTCTTTAACTTTGGCAAAATCGGCAAAAGCTTTCATCGTCGTTCCGGCTTTGAGTTCGCGCTCGGCCAACTCGTCTTTAAACGGGCTTTTGCCGGAGTTAACAAGTTCAACTTTTTCCTTATTTATGTCTATGCCGAAAACTTCGTAACCTTTCTTGGCCGCGATAAGCGCCAAAGGCAGACCTACGTACCCGAGTCCTATAACGGCTACCGTTTCCGATTTTTTGCCGGTTCTTTCCGCTCTGGCGGCAACTTCCGGCTTAATTTTTATGGTTTTTATCATAATTTTTAAATTAACTTAAAGTTTATTAATAATGTGTTAATAATAAAAAAACCGCTCACCTTATAAAGCGATGACCGGTTGCGCCACTTGCTCCGCGCGGCTTCAGGCGCCCAAATTTAGCCGCGTTTCCTTGCTTTCATCTAATGTTATTGAATTGTTTTTGCCAAATAAAAAATCCATAACCTTGTTTTAATAATTTTTTAATATTGGTTATGGAATGATTATGTTTAGAAGTATACTCGGATTAAAATTTTTGTCAAGTCTTGCCACTTTATTTTAATAATGATACTTTCAGAATTCTTGACTTATTAAAATATAAGTGATAGGAATGACAATTGTTTCCAAGTTATTGATAGTATCTTAAAAATTTTTTATGGGAGGAAATTGTTATGAGAGGAGCGGTAATGACAGGGAAGGTCGAAGTAGAAGCAACGGAACGCGGGCTTGTGTTTAATTGTTTGGAGGGTTTTAAAATTGAGGAGTTGAAACAAAAAGATGGACTTTATATCGAAACGGAAAATGATACTCTTCTACTTCTCCACCCCCAAGGTGATTCCAGGCTTATTGTCAAGAGTCTTAATATAAATCTTGAGAGTAACAATAAGCGTGGATGCTATGGAAATTATATCTTAACCCATGATAGTAAAATAATCGTGGGTGAATGTTTCGAATATAAGGTTGGCAAAGGGGAATGCAAAACGGAGGTCGTTTCATCATTTGCACTACTATCAAGGCAGGAGGCCGAAAGAAAACTTATCGGCAAGATATCGGAAGTAATGGAAAAACAAAGCGCCATGGGGAAAACCGAGCAAATAGAAAGTGTTTAGTTTCTAACTTTATAATTCTTAAGAAAGAGGAGCTGTATGAAAAAAGTAACCAGTTTTAATTTGAAAGAAATTGAGTCAGGAACAACAGTTATTATGAAAACAGATGGAAGCCGATATGAAATAGGTGTTTTCAGCTCTGGTATAGTTAAGTTGGGGGCGCCAAACAAGTTAGTTCCGGCAATTAAAAGTAACAACTCCAAAATATACAAAATTATGGAGAAACACGACATTGTAATAAATGTCGGCGAGCCGCTAAGCTATACGAATGATGGCCAGCAAATAAGTACAGGAAAAATAAACGAGATTATTATCCGTTGCGCCTGACGTTGCTTTCTCGCAGACAATACAGCAATCAGCAAAGCGTTTTATTTCAAGTTAAATTTTAGATCGAAAAAACGGACGCGTGTCCGCGAAGTTAAACTTTATTTTCTTTTTCTGAAAGGAGAAAAAGCAATGAAGAATGGAGTCTTAGTTGCTGTTTTGTTGTTTTTAGGACTGCTGTGGCCTGTTGGTCATACGCAGGCCGAAAAACTGCCGATTTTGTTTTTTAATTTTAACGAAAACGGTGGTTCAATCGTTGAAAACCTGGGGTCGTCCAGAAGCGAAGTTCCTTCGGCTCCAATGATAAACAAGGATGGATTTTTGGCGGATTTGCACTCACTGCCAAAAGTCGGACCGTCCGGACTGGAAGACGACAGGGCTTTTGACAATACAGCTTCAACCGGCCACAGGCGGCTCGGCGGAAGAGTTGAAACCGCCACTGTTGTTGAAAAAAGCCAAAACTTGTTTTCTTTAACGATGACGTTGTGGCTTATGGTTGAGTACGCCAATTTTGATGGCAATGGATGCTTTTTGATTTACAATGGAGATGATTTCGGTTACAACATCTCCCTTGAAAATCAATACTTGCGCTTCCAGGTTAATGGCAAATCCGTTGATTCCCTGCCAATTGTCAATAAAACGGGTTGGGTTTTCGTCGCTGTGTCATACAACAGTAAGACTGGTAATGTTAAATTTTATTCCGGTTCGCCTACCGCATCTGCAAAACTTACTTCCAGTGGTAACGTAAAGGCGGGAATAACTTTACAAAACCCAGAAGGCCTTTGCGTGGGTAATAAAACCCATGACAACGGTCTGCCATTTGACGGATTCATGGACAATGTAGGCGTTTACGGATCGCGGGAAGATGAATCAGGAGAACTATCTCCGGCAGAGATTGAGGAGATAAGGGAAAGCGACCTAAGAAACGGCGCTCCTCCGCCAACCCCAACACCTTCAGAAACGCCATCACCCGGTCCTTCGCCAAGGCAAAGCCCAACGCCGACTGAAACTCCGACACCACCTATGGAACCTACGCCTACACCAGCAACATCTCCGACGCTAATTTCTTCTCCCCAGCCAAGCCCGACGGAAGAACCAACTCCGTCGCCAATGCCGGAATGCAGTGAGATTGGGGAATTTTCCGTCAGGATTAAAGACGGGGATATGAACCTGACAGTCGGGGAAAATATCACCATTGAGGTCATAGTGGGATGCAAGGATACCGGAGAACCGCTTGAGGGAATCAAGGTCTACGGTAAAATCCGCAAGTCCCAACCCAACAGAGTAGTTTCGCTCAATGATAGAACGGAAAAAATCATCGAGCACGAGGTAGTGACCGATGAAAACGGAGTAGCCGTTTTCAGGGTTGCCGGCCTTAAAGAAGGTTTCGCGGAGATAAGATTCCGCCTTCGCGGAAACTTCAACACAAGAATAAAAACAAAATTTAATGTCGCGGATTGAAAATATTTCAACAGCGATTTATCCTCCTTGCCTTTTAAGGCAAGGAGGATTTTTTATAATTTCCGGCGGCAAGGAAAACCGCCACAGGTAATTTTTACAGTGTTTGGCGTAATCAACACCGATTCGTTTTGATTTTTCTATGTTCTTCGGCGCGATTTTTATTCCAGCGTCCTCAATCCAGATTTTATCGCTGGAAATGTCCGACCCATTAAAACTCTTGTCTATGCCAAAATATCGGCACACCCTTCCCGGCCCGCTTATTGCCACATCCTTACTATCGACGTTCGACGTCGATACTGGAATAACGGCGCGGATTAAGACCGCCGCCGGATAGTCTTCTTTTTCCGTGACGATGTTCAGACAGTGGTGCATCCCATAAACAAGATAAACGTAAACCGTGCCGGCTTTTTGGTACATTGTTTCCGTCCGCTTCGTTCTGCCCTTGGAAGCGTGGCAAGCCAAGTCGTCTTCTCCTATATAAGATTCCGTTTCAACAATTATCCCTTTTAAAATTTTGCCGCCGTTTTCAACGGCCAAAACTTTTCCGAGCAGTTCTTGGGCGACTTTCAATGTGTCCCGTTGAAAAAATTCGCTGGAAAGAAGCATAGTGTATATAATAAATCTTATCCACGTTTTATTAAAGACAAAAACGTCATCTAAATGTATGATTATGAAATAAATTAAAAAGTCGCATTAGCGGTAAGTAAACCAAAAACAAAATGAAACAGCGAGCGCTGGCAATAAAATTATCTCTTGTGGTCGCAATAACGATTCCGGCAATGGCGTTAGCGTCGCATAATCAAAATTCGTCCGGGGCCGGAATTCTTCCCGGAAGATCTTTTTACTTTCTGGACAGACTCGGAGAAACATTGAAAGAGTTTTTCACTTTCGGCGCGAAAACCAAGGCTCGACTGAAAATTGAGATTGCCAACGAAAGAATAGCCGAAATAAAATTGATAATGGAAACAAACGGCGCGAAAGTTCCGGAAATTGAAGAAACCAAAAAAATCCTCCAAAAAAACTTGGAAGAAACTGAACTGATAATAGCTAAAGAAAAATCCAAAGGAGAAAACGTGGACGACCTTATTAAAGATATTGATGAAATAAAAATTGAGAAAGATGAGATTGAGGCGGAGGCGGAAGATGACGATGACGCGTCCGAATTGGAAGATCAAATAAAAAACAGAAATGAAAAAGAACCTGAAAAGGAAAATGAAAATCAGAGTTCCAAATCAAAATCAATTTCAAGTTCCAGCTCTCAACCCAACTCCCTTAAATCAAGCGTCAGTTTGAAATCAAGCTCAAGCGACGGCTTAAGCGACAATAAAGACATAGAAAATCTGCAAACAGAGCTCAAGCAAAACGAGACGGAAACAAATCAAATAGATAAAGAGCTGCAACAGTTGGAAAAAGACATATCGGATCTTGAAGGGCGGATTTGACGTCGCCTTTTTTAATCCAAGAGCATTAACTTAAGAACCTCGTCCATATGCCCGACGAATTTTAATTTCAATTCATTCCGGGATTCTTCCGGAATATCAACTAAATTTTTTTCGTTGCTTTTGGGCAGAGCCACCGTTTCCACGCCGGCGCTGTGAGCGGCAAGAACTTTTTCTTTAACCCCTCCTATCTCCAGAACTTTACCGGAAAGGGTCACTTCCCCCGTCAAAGCCACTTCTTTTTTTACCCGTCTTTTAGTAAGCGCCGACGCTAAGGCGGTGGCGATTGCGATTCCCGCCGAAGGACCATCTTTTGGTATGGCGCCGGACGGCACGTGGATGTGAATGTCGTTTTTATAGAAAAATTCCGGATCAATTTTCAACTCGGCGCATCTGGAACGGATGTAAGAGAGAGCGGCTTTGGCCGACTCCTGCATTACGTCCCCAAGCTGGCCGGTAAGCGTGAGATTGCCTTTGCCCGGAACAACCGTCACCTCTACGAACATTATTTCACCGCCCATAGGCGTCCAAGCCAGTCCGGTGGCAATACCGACCTCGTCTTTTTCTTCCTTCATTGTTATCTCGTAAATTTCAGGCCCTATGAAGTCGGCTAAATTGGCCGGGGTGATTTTGGTTTGTTTGTCGACCTTGTTTTCAGCCATTTTTTTCGCGGTTTTGCGCGCTATTTCGGCGATTTTTCTTTCCAAGTTTCTGACCCCGGCCTCCCGGGTGTATTTTGATATTATTTCATAAAGAGCTCTGTCTTCTATTAGAAGTTTATCCGTCGAAAGACCGTGGCCGGAAAAAACTTTCGGAATGACGAATTTTTTGGCAATATGGAATTTCTCATCCTCGGTGTAGCCGGGAAATTCTATAACCTCCATCCTGTCGCGCAAAGCCGGCGGTATCGGATCAAGCAAGTTGGCGGTGGTGATAAAAAACACCTCCGACAAATCATAAGGCATCTCCAGATAATGGTCGGAGAAAGCGTTGTTTTGTTCAGGGTCAAGCACTTCCAAAAGCGCCGACGACGGGTCGCCGCGAAAATCGGCGCCCAGTTTGTCTATCTCGTCCAGCATAAAAACCGGATTCTTGGTTCCGGCCGTTTTCATCCCCTGCAAAATTCTCCCCGGCAAAGCGCCGACGTAAGTGCGGCGATGACCCCTTATCTCGGCCTCATCGCGCACTCCGCCCAAAGAAATTCTGACAAAACTTCTTCCGAGCGCCCGAGCGATGGAACGTCCGACGGAAGTCTTGCCCGTCCCGGGCGGCCCGACAAAACAAAGGATATTGCCGCGGCTTTTGCCTTCCGTCAGCTTCTGCACGGCCAGATATTCCAGCACTCTTTCTTTGGCTTTCACCAGGCCGTAATGATCCTCATCTAAAACCACTTGGGCTTTTTTGATGTCAAAAACCACTTCGCTTTTTTTGCTCCAGGGCAGTTCTATTATCCAATCCAAATAAGCGCGGATGTAAGGCGCTTCGGCGCCGGCTGACGACATTCTTTTTAAACGATAAAGTTCTTTTAATGCCCTGTCTTCCGCCTCTTTGGTCAGTTTGGCTTCCTTTATTTTCTTCTCCAATTCGTCATACTCCTTACTTTCCTCGCCGAGACCAAGTTCTTTTTCTATCGCCTTAAGCTGTTCCCGCAGCAAAAATTCTTTCTGCGCTTTTCCCATTTCCTTTTCCACCTCTCCTCTGATTTTTCTTTCTGTTTTTATTATGTTTATTTCTTTGGCCAGACGGGAGTTTAAAATTTCCAGCCTTTTTTTAATATCAAGCTCTTCCAGCAGTTCCAGTTTTTCTTGGAAATTCAAAGACAAAGAAGAGGCCACGATATCGGCCGTTCTTTCCGGATCGGCGTAACCTTTTTGCAGTTCTCCGACAACGGCCAGCGATATCACCCCTTCCATCTGCATCATCTTGCGAAACTGGTCAAAAACGCTGCGAGCTAAAGCTTCCAGATTTATCACATCATCACTCTCCGGCTTTCCCGAGCTTATCTCGGAAACTTCGGCATAGCTTACCTCTCCTTTCTCAAGCTTGTTTTTAATAAGCGCCCGGCGAGTTCCCTCTATGGTCATTCCCATCGCCGTCCGGCTTAGAAACCAGTACTGCAAAATTTTGGCCGTTACGCCAATTTTACTTTCCTCGCCATTATCTTTAAAAATTAAAACAACTTCGCCTCCTTTGTTTAAAGCTTCGTTTACCGTCCGCACCGGTTCAACGCCGTTTATCATCATCGGAGCTTTTTCGCCGGGAAAAACAACCGTTTCCCTCAACGCAATGGCGGGATAAACTTTGTCGCTTCCTTTTTCCGGCTTCTTGTTTTTACCAAAAATGTTTTTTATAGCCATAAAACAATGCTAGCCTTTTAATTTAAGATTATCAACAAAAAACAATCTAAGCAGTTTTTATGGCGCAAGAGTAAATATCCAACAGAGCAAAAAGAAGGCTTAAAATTATCGGCCCTATCAAAAAGCCAACCGGCCCGAAAAGAGCGATGCCGCCCAAAACCGAAAGAAGAACGATCAGCGGATGCAAGCGCATCCCCCGTCCGATAAGCTTCGGCCCCAGAAAATTATCAATCATGCCCACGACAGCCGCGCCCCAAACAAGCAAACCCGCGGCGGGAACAACCTTGCCGCCGAGAAAAAGAAACAAAACCGCCGGAACAAACACGATAGCCGTGCCGACTCCCGGCACCAAAGCGGCCACGGCCGAAACAGTGCCCCACAAAACCGGGTTACTTATTCCAAAAATTATAAACCCGATGGCCGATAATGCCCCTTTTATAAGAGCGATTATCAAATTGCCCTTGATGACCGAGTTGACCGATTGCCTAAGTTTTCTGAAAATCGTTTCGTCGCTGTCGTCAGCCAAAGGGCTTAAGTCTACCAGTTTTTTCTTGAGATTATGACCGTCTTTAAAAAAGTAATACACGGCGATGATAAAAACAATAAAACTGAGGCCCATTTTGGCAAAATTGGAAAAAATATCCCCGAGATGACCAATCAGCCAGCTTAATCCTTGCCTTAGATAAGATTCAACATCAAGAGAAAACTCCGATGGAATCGGGAAAAACTCTCCCAGTCTGTTTGCCAAATCGTTTAAAATATTTATAACGCTTCCCTCTCCGCTTTGCAAAAGCGAAACATAAAGCTGTTGGGATTCCTTAAAAATCCTTATTCCCAGAAAGACCGATGGCGCGGCAATAAGGGCTAAAATTGCCAGAGTGGACAAAAACGCCGCTAAACCCTGATGATTCGGCCAACGCTTTAAAATTAAGCGCTGGAAAGGCTCAAACACAATTACCACCGCCGCCGCCAGCGCCAGCGCGTAAATAAACGGTCGAAAGATAAAAAACGAGAGAACAAGAACACCGATAACCAACGTAAAAAGAAAATAGGTTTGGAGATTCCGGCTTAGCATAAATTAATTTTAGCACTTCTTAATAAATAAAAAAGTGTTTTTTATTTATTAAGAATATGCTAGATTGTTTATGTGTTGGGATATTTGTTGGGGGATCGTCTAACGGTAGGACAGTGGCCTTTGAAGCCATTAATCGGGGTTCGAATCCCTGTCCCCCAGTAATTTAAATTTGTGATTTCTTAAATGCCAAATTTGTGATTTTGTGATAAAATACTATTTATGAACAAAATTTTAAAAATTACAACAAGCGCGCTGTTTTTGGCCGTTGTGATTATTCCTTCTTTTTCTTTGGCTCAAACAAGCAATATGCGGATGAGAAATCTGGCAACAACCACCAACGCGACCCAAAGCGTCAACATTAAACGTCTTAACATCAACCTCTCCTGCATGGCCGACGCGATAGAAAAAAGGGACAACGCCCTTATCGCGGCGCTGGACGCCAAAAACAACAGCTTGAAAGCCGCTCTGACCGCCAGAAAAAATTCCCTCTCCGACGCGTGGAGAAATATGTCGGGAATAACCAGAAACAAAGCCATACGGGAAGGCTGGAAAAATTACGGCAACTCTTTAAAGCAAACACAAAAAGAATTCAAAAACAACCGCGAGGCCGCCTGGAAACAGTTTGAAAAAGAAAAGCGGTCCTGCAAAACGGACTTAAGAGCCACCGTGGACAAAACCGACTCTTCGGTTGACGCTAATCTATAAAACAATCTAAATTCCAAATCACAAATTCCAAATCCCAAACAAATTTCAATAACCAAAATTAAAAATAATCAAACGTTTAGAATTTTTAATTTAGAGTTTGGATATTGTTTGGAATTTGGTGCTTGGATTTTGGTGCTTTTAATTTATTATCTTCAAAAACGCCAACTCTAAAGAAACTTGAGGCATATAATTCCTGCCTCTGGCTTCGTAAGCGTCCAGCAAAGTTTTTAAAATTTTCTCCAGCTCGCCCGGTTTGGCTTCTTTGGCAATTTTGTCCGCGAATTTAAACTCGCGCGCGCCGCAAATTTTTTCCAACTTCTGCCTCATCGCCGGAGCCAGTTTGAGCAGCAGAGCGAAACGAACGCCGCGCAACAAAAGTTTTGACAAAGTTTTAAAATCCAGATTGGTTTCGGAGGCTTTTTGGATAATTTCAATTCCCTTCTCGGCGTTTTTCCCCATCATCGCTTCAATCAGGCCTTCCACCGCTTCCTCCGGCGGAGCCGACAGAATTTTCCTGGCTTCCGCTCCGCTTATCGCTTTGCCGCCGGCGGAGATGAGCTGGTCAAGCAGACCCTGCGCGTCGCGGAAAGAACCTTCCGCCAGAAGCGCGATAAGCGCTGCCGTCTCCTCGTCTATTTTAAAATCTTCTTTTCCGGCGATTGCCATTATCGTGCGGCGCATCACCTCGTCGGAAATGTGTCGAAAAGAAAAACTCTGGCAGCGGGAGACGATGGTTTCCGGCACTTTTTCCAGTTCGGTGGTAGCCAAAATGAAGACGGCGTGCGCCGGAGGCTCTTCCAAAGTTTTAAGCAGGGCGTTGAAGGCCTCTTTGGTGAGCATGTGCGCCTCGTCTATGATGTAAACTTTTACTTTGCCGGCCACCGGAGAAAATCTAACCGCGTCCCGCAACGCCCGTATCTCGTCTATGCCGCGCGAGGATGCGGCGTCTATTTCCAGCAAATCAATATCCGCGCAGCCGATTTCTCTGGCCAAAATCCTGGCGACGCTGGTCTTACCCGTACCCCTCGGCCCCGCGAAAAGATAAGCGTGCGCAACCCGCCCCGATTTTACGGCGTTCTTCAAAACTCCGACGATATGGTCCTGCCCCAGCACGTCGGCAAAACTTTTTGGTCTGTATTTGCGGTATAAAACGGTTTTATCGCTCATTTTTTTCCTGCGTTTCTTCTTTGATAATTTTCCACGGCGCGGGCAGTTTGGCGTCAAAGCCGAATCCGGCGGCGGATTTGTGCCCGCCTCCGCCGTACTTCTCCGCCAGCTTCGCCACGTCAACTTTACTACCCGACCTTAAAGAAACCGCTTTCTCCCCTTTTCTCTCGCTCCAGATTATGCCCACCTCGGCGCCGCTTTTTACCAAAAAATTGCCAATTTCTGATTTTAAGACGGTAGAATTCACCACCATCGCCTGATACCCCTCAAACTCCGCCTTCTCCGCGTCGCCGCTTATCTCTTTTACCAAATATTCCTTATACCTCAAGGCCGCCGACCCTTCCTCAATATTTTTCTTTAATTTTTCTTCGTCTTCAAGCTCGGTGGCCAGTTTGTCCCATTTATCAAAATCAAACTCGGTCATCTCCACAAGAGCCATTATTTCTTTAGTGTTGGGAATTTTAAATTTCCACAAGTCATAATCTTCAATATAAAAAAGCAGAACAGGAACTTTATTGCCGGGATGAAAATATTGCCAAGCCAGAACCGCGCCGGAATGATCAATGTCGTAAACGTATTCACTGGCGATTTTAATGTCGTCCTTTTTGCTTTTGTGGTGGTCAATAATTACAACTTTTTTATTGTTTTTTATAAGTCGTTGCAAGTCGCTTTTTTTGTCATAGCAAAAATCCAGCATGTAAATTTCTTTGCCGGATAATTCCGCCGGTTTCATTTCGTAGCTTACCGGAATGTATTCCGCTTTATCACCGAACTTTCTCCACGCGGCGTAAGCGGCGCCGAAACCGTCTTCATCGTTATGATGCAAAACAACAATTTCCTTTTTCATGCTTTTGCTTTTTTAAACAATTCCCCATCCTCTTCCTGCGTCGGCAAAACGATAGACTTTTTTTTAAACACTATCAGTTTGAGCCCCGCAAAATTCCAAACCAAGCCGGCGGCAGCCGCCAAAATGGCAGAGAATTGCGCCCAAGTTTTGGGAGGCATGGAACCGAATGGTTTTACAAGATTGACGAAGAAATAATCTAATCCAACGTTTATCAAAAAACCAATAATGGTGACAAAAAAGAAACTGATAATTTCTTTTTTGTTGTGTTCCTCCTGGGAATTGAAGGACCAGTGCTTGTTCCAGAGATAACTGCTGACGACGGTAACGACGAAGGACACGCTCTTGAAAACCGATTGTTGGAATCCGGCCGCTATCCCAGTAGCGAAGATAAAAATGTTTAAAATCGTGGCGTCCAGCAGGAAGTTAAATCCGCCCACGAGGCAAAATTTTCCCAACTGGTAAACCCCCACACCTGTTTTCTTAGTGTGAAAACTGGTGTGGGGGTAAATGAATTTTTTTACAAACAGGCTTAGCCAATAAGAGATAACTAAAACCCCAAGGCAAAAAAGAGGAAATACGGCCAAGAGATAATTGGCATACGGCATCACAACGGCAAAAGCGCTGTTTTCCGCGCTCAAATTGCGCCCGATAAGAATCATCATCAGCGCCGCCGCCAGCCCTATAACCAACGCCAAACCAATGTCAATTTTTCTTAATTTAAACACAAAATAATTATAACAGATGTTTTTATATTTTCTAATATTTTAAAAAGTCATTAATTCATTATTAAAAAATGATACACAAAAATAGGCTGGAGCATAAAATCGTGTGCCATTTTGGAAAGATAAAAATTTTGAGCAATAAAAAATCCTGCGCTGTTTAGGCGATAGCAAGATTAAGGAAGGGTTCAGAATCTTAGAAATTTAGAAATATTGTTTAAAAAAACAAGGGTTGGCATAACGCCAACCCTTTACAATTCATTATTAGGGTAAAATCATATGGCAAGATTATTTTTTATCAATCGGAGTTTCTTTCCTCCTTGATATAAAAATATCTTTCGGGAAAATATATACCGTACTTTCGAGTATGTTCTTGCCTGTTCGTGATTCAACTATTACCTTATTTTCAGTTTCTTTTCTAATATTCACTATTTCAGTTTTTTCCTCAGTATTTTTCATTTAATCCTCCTTTTTCTTTTAAATGTACGATCTTGGTTATTTTTTACCAAGTATTTTACTCATTGTAGAAGCAAATTCCCATGGTAATAGTTTATCATCAATCGGACCAGTATCTTTCATCCCTTCTGCAATTTCCTCAACAGAAGATATTTGTAATCCGAGATCTCGTGGGGTTAAATAAAAAAACTGCCTAATCTTTTTTAAAACTTTTTTCATGATATATCCCCTTTATTTAAAAGTACGTTACAAATGAAATATCTACCCCAGATTATACTTGTCCGCGATTTCTTTTTCCACTTCGGCGCGCAGGCGGCCGTAGCGCGCCACCGCGAACTTTGCCGCGTCGGCTCCGGTTCGCGCGTCGCCTTTGGCAAACGGCAAAGTTTTAATGTTAAAAGGCCTCGCCGCCTGGCCGCTTATAAGCAATTTCAAATAAGCGTTGTAATTGCCGATATTGAGCAAATCGCTCGGGCCGAACACCGGCTCAAACTGTTTGGCCAAAAATTCCGCGTCTTCCGAGCCGACACGGAAAGCGGCCATGGAACCGACGTTGCCGAATACGGCCTTCTTGATTATCTCTTCCAACTGGCCGATAAATTGATGGGCGATGGTGAGATTGAGTTTGTATTTCCGGGCTTCAGAAAGGATGACGGCGATGGAGTCGGTGGTGACGTTCTGGAACTCGTCTATGTATAAATAAAAGTCGTTGCGTTTTTCCTCCGGCAATTCCACCCGCGACAAGGCGGCCATCAGGATTTTGCCGACAAATATCAACCCGAGCATGCTGGAGTTGATGTCGCCCAGCCGCCCTTTGGACAAGTTAACCAGCAGGATTTTTTTCTCGTCCATTATTTTACGAAAGTTGATGGTTGATTTTTCCTGGGCGATGATCGGCCGCATTATCTGGTTGCCCAAAAACACGTCAAACTTGCTGGTGATGTAGGGCACGACGTTCTGCAAGGCCGCCTCGCCGCCGGCCTTTTCCGCCACGTCCCGCCAGAACAGTTTGACCATTGGGTTCTGGCACTTGGCCAGCTTCATGTCGCGGAATTTTTTGTCGCTTAAAACGCGGACCACTTCAAAAAGCGTGTTGCCGGAAGACGGGTCGTCCATCACCAAGAGAACGGCGTTGCGGTAATACTGCTCAAACATCGGGCCGAACGCCTCCGGCACATCCTTCCAGATTTTGCGGAAGATGCTGTAAATCTCGTTGGCGATAAAAGTCTTCTGCTCCGGGTAATTCGGGTCGTACTCCAGCATGTTGAGTCCGATGGCTCTGTCGGCGTCGGCCGGGTCAAAGTAAACAAGGTCGTCTATCCGGTTTTCCGGAATCCTGGCCAGTATGTCCTGCAAGTCGGAGCCGTGCGGGTCTATGTAGCAGACGCCGCGGCCCGCTTCCATGTCCTGGATTATCATGTTTTTGAGCAGAACCGACTTTCCGGTGCCGGTCTGTCCTATGACATAGAAATGGCGGCGCCGGTCGTCCTCGTTCATAAAAATTTTCTTCTCCTCGCCGCGGTAAAAATTTACCCCCATCAGCAGGCCGGATTCGGGAACGTTAAGCGGCGGCGGCGCGTCTTTGGCCTCCGCGTATTTGAGCTGGGAGACGGCGGAAATTCCGGCCGGGAAGTGGAACAACGTGGAAATTTCGGCCGTGTTGAGGCGAACGGTTTCTTTATCGCTGAAGTTGCGGAAAGAAAAATCGTAAAACAAATTTTCCAAATCTTTGCCTTTCTTCTCGCTGAACTTTACGGAGTTGCCGGCCGTTTCCACGAATTGCAGGAAAGCGCTTTCCAGCTCTTTCAAGATGACCTGGGCGCGGACGGCGGTGTCGGCGGAAACAAGCAGCCGCAAGTTAGCCAGCATCACCGGCTTGGCGGCCTTTTCTTCTAGCAATTTTACCACCGTTTCATCCACCGGTCGTTTCGACTCCTCTTCTTTTTTCTTGTCTTTGTCTTTATCTTTGCCGCTTCCGCCGGAGAAAATATCAAAAATAAAATCCAGCGCCCCGCCGGCCAGTCCGGCTTCCTTCAAAGCGGCATAAAATTTCTTCCCTTTGCGCATCTCTTCGGCGGTCTTTCTCGCTTTTTTGCCGTAACCGTCGTCGGTTCCGGATACCACCACCTGCAAAGCCGCCCCTTCGCCGATTTTCTTTAGTTTGGAAAAAGAATTTATCACCACTCCAAGCGGGTCAACCTCAAACTTGTCGTAAGTTCTGATGGGCAAAACGTGATGAGTTTTAAGCGTGATTACCGCTCCAGCGCCTACTCCTTCCGGTTTAAATATATTGTAGTCTTCTCTTTTTTCCGTAATTTTAGCGTCGGGGAAAAGCGCCCCGATGTGCTTCTCCAACAATCCGGCTCTGGTCCTGGGTACGGCGGCGTAAAATGCTATTTCTTCCCCAACAGTCGGAATGCCCAGTTCCAGGGCGAAATTGGGCGCGTCGCCGTCTTTCTGGATCATGCCCATGCCGGAGTAAAACTGCTCCATGGCCGAAACCATTTCTTTGAAAGTTTTCGCGCTGTCTTTATTTTCCTCGCCCTCCTTTCCGCGCGGCAGAGCTATCTCGTACAAAACCATGCTCAATGAACCGGAAAGCGGTTTTTTTATTTTCTTCTTGGGCAAATCCGTCCGCAGATAATATTGCACCAGAGCGCGGTGCAAGTCGTCCTCCAGATGAGGGTTGTTTAGCTTTCGGGCGACATTGACGGCGTTGATGATGCCGCGCTCTTCGGCCACGCTCAAAAGCTCCTCTATTTTTTTGTCATGCGGCTCCGGCGGAAGTTTGAGGATTTTGGCCACCAAATCTTCTTCCTTTTTCTCCTCTACTTTATAGTAAGGCTGCAAAACATCTTCCGGCTTCCGGGCGATGTGTTCTTTGAAAACAGTTTCCGCCGCTTTGGCGCCTTCCGCCGTTTCTCCAGTTTTTTCCAGCTCCGCCTTTTTCTCCTCGTATCTTTTCTTCAGCCACTCCAGCTCCTCCGCCGGCGTGCCGAACTTTTGCTCAAAATTAGGTTGCATAGGTTATTTTATTTACAAAATGTATAATGCAAATATTCAAAAAATTAACTTGCAGTTTCAAAAATCTTTTTAACTAAACTTATTCGGGCATAAAACGCGCGAGTGATTGGACGGCGTTTTCCTGTTTTTAAATTTATCCCGCCGATTCCTTTCGTTCTGGCTTGTATCCATTTTCCGTCTTTGCCAGTTAACGCGTTAAAACCTCTTTTAATAAGCTTTTCACGGATAAAATCATAATCAGCTTTAATTTCCTTGATAAGTTCGTCATCTTCGGCAAAATCTAAACTTGCCACTTTCAACAATTCCGCTCCGTCTGAATTTATGCCATCCCATTTTACGGCGCAAAAAACAATAGATTTTAATTTCGCCCAACAATGGCTTTCAAAAAATGAATGGTGCTTTAATTCTTCGGGGTTGATCATTGTAATTGCCATTGTTTCTTTTGGCACAAGTTCGTTTTTAACCTTACGAAAACTTACTGATTTCAATTCGTATGAAAGCCCGTTTGGCGCTTTAGAAACATTTGTTTGCAATCCTGCCAATCTTTCCAAAACCAAACCCTTCCAGCCTTTGTTTTGTTTTCCCGTTTCGTAGGTTGTTATTCCATGTTGCAAAGCAAGTTTTCGCAAATCTTTTCCGATGTGTTTTTTCAAATTGTTTATCGCTGTTGTTCTTGTAACTATTTTCATACTATTTTTTAGAAAATTTACTTTTCATGTTTTTATTCAACTCTTCAAAACGTTTTATTGATAAATCAAGATATTGTTTTTCGCTGTCAATGCCGATAAAATTGCGACCATAAAGATAAGCAGCTAGACCTGTCGTAGAGCTTCCCGTAAACGGATCCAAAATTAAACCGCCTTTGTTAGTGCTTGCCAAAACAATTCTTTTTAACAAATCGAAGGGTTTTTGCGTCGGGTGTTTGCCGAATTTTTTTTCAATCGGTTTGGGCGTATTGATTGACCAAACGGATCGCATTTGAAGTCCTTGTTTTTTTAGTTGATCTCCCATCCAGTCGCTATTTTTCATTAATTCGTAATTGAAAGCGTGCTTTGCTTTTTTTTCTTTTTTCGCCCAAATCAAAGTTTCATGGCTGGCCGTGAAAAATCTGCATGATAAATTCGGCGATGCATTTGGCTTAAACCATGCGATATCATTTAAGATATGAAATTTTTTTATTTCTAATGCAAAGCCGCACTGATAAATTGAGTGATAAGTTCCACTAACCCAAATTGTTCCATTCGGCTTTAAAACTCGCCTGCATGCTTCAATCCATGCAAGATGAAATTCAAAATTCTTTTTTGTGCCGTTGGTTAAATCCCAGTCGCCCTTTTTAACGCTGACCATTTTCCCGTTTTGACAAGTGAAACTGCCGCTTGATAAAAAATAAGGCGGATCAGCAAAAATCATGTCTACCGAATTCTCTGACAGAGAATTTAAAACATTCAAACAGTCATCTTTATATAGCTTAAATCTTGGTTTTTCGTAGTATGGTTTTTGCATAATTTTAAATCACCCAAACAACCTCAATTTTCTTAGTATATAACTAATATATACTAATCATTATAACCTTATTCACTTATATTTAAAATACACCTTGTTGCCGAAGCGCAGGTCTATGTAGTCCAGTTTTTTGCGGGAGTCCTTTATTTGGGAGTCTAGGGCTGTGATGAGATTGGAAAAGGTGACTTTCGGCTCGCTGTTTTCTTTGAGCATTATCTTCCAGCCTTCTTTGACGAATATCTCGTAGACGCCCTCGTCTTTTAAAATTATTTTCACAACTTCGTTTATTGATGAATTAACCTTACCGGCAAATAAAAATAGATTTTTAAATTCTTCCGTCGGCAGGACGCTCGCCCCTAAACCGACAACCATTGTCGGTTTAGGCTGGGTTGAGGACGCCGCTATGCCGTTATTTTCTTCATCGTTCCGCTCATCATAAATTTTAAGATACAACCCGCCGGAGAAATCGGGCGCTTTTTCAAAAACAAAACCGTTCTCGTCGGCGAAATAGCATTCCTGGCCGCGGCAGGCCAAAACTACGTTTTCTCTTTCCTTAATTTCAACCGCCAAGCCGCTGAAAATTTTCTTTTTAACGCTTACTTCTTTTACTCTTAAAAAATTTTCCAGAATTGCGATTTCTATTTTTTCTTCCGGAAAAAAGAAAAAACCGTCTTTGTTGAAAAAAATTCCGGTCTTGCCCACGGAAACTTCCTTGATTTTAAAAGAAATCTCTTTGGCGGAAACAAAGTTGTTTCCGGTTAACTCAATATTTTTAATTCGCAGAAACGAAGCGTTGAGCAAAAAAACAACTCCGGTAAAAAACCCCGCGAATAAAGCAAAAAAAACGGCGGTCTTGATAATTTTCCTCTTCCGCCGGATTCTTCTTGACGAAGCGAGTAGGTTTTTACGCATTTACCCTGTGAAATAAAATTTGATTAGCTTATAATTTATTTTTTCTTAGCACAGTTCAATTATTCTCTACAAAATAAAATTTAAAAAATAACAATCAAATTTTGATTTTCAATATTAATTGAAAATCATTTCACGGGGTGAATTCCGCATGAGTTTTAGCGGATAACGTCTTTGCCCATGTACTTCCTAAGCGGCTCGGGCACGATAATGGAACCGTCGGCCTGCTGATAGTTTTCCAGTATTGAAACTATTATACGCGGCGTCGGCACGGCGGTGCTGTTAAGCGAATGGGCGAATTTTAATTTTCCGGTTTCGTCTTTGTATTTGATATTCAGCCTTCTTGTCTGGAAATCATGGAAGTAAGACGCCGAGCTTATCTCTCTGTATTTGTTTTCGTTCGGCACCCAAAGTTCTATGTCATACTTTTTAACCTGGCCAAGCCCCAAATCTCCTCCGCAGTTGATAACCGTTCTATATGGTATGCCCAACGATTCCATGAATTCTTCAGTGTTTCGGTTAACCCATTCATGCCATTTCACCGATTCCTGATGATCGGCTTCGCACAAAACAACCTGCTCAAGCTTGAAGAACTCATGCACCCTGATGATGCCTTTTACATCCTTGCCGTAGCTTCCTGCTTCCCTCCTGAAGCATGGTGAAAAGCACAAAAATTTTTTTGGTAGGTCCTTTTTATCTATAATTTCATCTGAATGGTAACCCATGGCGGAAACTTCGGCCGTGCCGGCCAAATAATCGCTGTCTTGCGTTTTATAAAGATCTTCTTCTCCTTGGGGCAAATAACCGGTTCCGTACATCGTTTCTTTTTTAACCAAAGAAGGAACTATCATCGGCGAAAATCCGCCTTTCTTCATGAAAAATTCCATTCCGTGCTGCCATATCGCGAAAGATAAAAGCGCTCCGTCGTTTTTTAAAAAATATCCGCGGAAGCCGGAAACCTTCGTCCCCCTTTCAAAATCCGCCAAATCCAGCTTTTGCATCAGCTCAATATGGCTTTTCGGCTCAAATCCTTTCTGCTTGAAGTCCGGAATTTCTCCCCATTTTTTAAACTCCGCGTTCTGCGTGTCGTCCGCCCCTTCCGGCACGGAAACGTCGGGGATGTTGGGCGCCTGCAGCATCAGCGCTTTCCAGGCTTCGTTGGCCTGCCTCAATTCTTCCACCTTGGTCAAAAGAGTTTCTTTGAGTTTCTTCATCTCCTCTATGGCCGCCTGCCTTTGCGCGGGATCCTGGATTTTGGCAATGTTATCGCTGGCGGCGTTTTGCTTCGCCCGCATATCTTCCACCTCCCGCAAAATTCCAAGGCGTTTCTCGTCGGCGGCCAACAGTTCGGCCACGTCAAACTTAACCCGCTTCTTTCGCGCGGCCTCTTTTATCAAGTCGGGATTTTCCCGAATAAATTTGATGTCTAACATTAAGATTATCTTATCAAATATGCTAAAATTAGCAAAATGCAACGTAAAATTTTAAAGCCGAAAAATTTTCCATACCTGCTCAAGCAAATTTCGGACCCGCCGAAGGAACTTTATCAGATCGGCGAGCTGCCGCCGGAGGACGCCCTGTATTTGGCCGTGGTCGGTTCGCGCAAGTTCAGCAACTACGGCAAAGAAACCTGCGAGAAAATAATCGGCGGGCTGAAAAACAATCAGAGAAAAGTCGTCATCGTTAGCGGCTTGGCTATCGGCATAGACGGCATCGCCCACAAGGCGGCGGTGGAAAATAATCTAACAACCATTGCCATACCCGGCTCCGGTTTGGATGAAAAAGTTTTGCACCCCCGTTCCAACGTTAAACTTTCAAGGCAAATTATTGAAAGCGGCGGCTGTCTGCTCTCCGAGCTTCCCTGGGAGATGCCGGCGGGAATCCACACATTCCCTTCAAGAAACAGAATCATCGCCGGTTTATGCCACGGCGTTTTAGTGATAGAAGCGGCGGAGAAAAGCGGCACGCTCATTACCGCCAAACTGGCGCTGGATTACGGCCGGGACGTCTTCGCCGTACCCGGTTCAATCTTCAGCGAAAATTCAAAGGGCACCAACAATCTTATAAAAGAAGGCGCGGCGCTCGTCCGCCGCGGCGAAGATATTTTGGAATTTTACGACATCAAAAAAGCCGATTCGCGGGAAAACAAACAAGAAAGTCTGGACTTGGAATTTCTTTCTCCCGAAGAGCAAAAATTATATCTGGTCTTAACCGAACCAACGGCAAAAGATGAGCTAATAAGAAAATCCGGCCTGCCTCCGGCCAAAGCCAACTCCGCCATCTCCATGATGCTTCTAAACGGCGTCATCAAACAATCGGGAGGGGAGGTTTATAGGGCGTGAAGAGCGACTACATCAGGTCTTTAAGTTTTTCCGCGTCCAGATTAAGTTTTCCTAAAATATTGGCAAGCGTTCCAGGACGCAATATTTTATGATTAGGAACAATAACAACCTCTTTCCCATAAGAGTGCTTTCTAATAAATTTCATGTGGCTGCCTTTCTGGCTTTTAAATTCAAAACTCAAACGCAACAAAACGCGGGCCATTTCTTTGCCAGAAATCTGAGGCAGTTTGCTCATATAGTAACAGGCGCCATGAATTCTCGTCTTGGTTTAGACAATGCCTCCGGTTCTTCCTCCAAATAAAGACTGATTGCTTCTTTGATATTTTTCACGGCCTCTTCAAAATTATCGCCTTGAGAAAAACATCCTGGCAAAGACGGCACAGAAACACTATACCCCCCGTCCGCTTCCTCAATAAACACGGCGTTAAAATTTAAAACTGATTGGCTTATTTCTTTGTTTTTTTTCGCGGCTTTCATAGTATTACTAATATTACAAAAAAGCCAAGCTTAAAAAGTTTTAGCGGGGGATGTTTAACAAGCTTGCGCCAAACGCCGCCATCTCCATGATGCTTCTAAACGGCGTCATCAAACAATCCGGCGGAGAGGTTTATAGGGCGTAAATTAAAACGCCGAACCATAATCGATAATGCGTTGGTATTTTTTAGGTTGACAATCATCGGAAAAATAACCCGTAAAAAATATTCCAAAAATAAAACCGATTATTAAAAATAAAGTTACAAAAAGATATTTCATATATAAGAATGTAGTTGTGGGTAAAGCCAGAAAATTATTTTGATAAAGGCCCAAAGTACAAAAATATACACAAAAATTAGAAAAAATAACCTCTTAATAAAGTCAAAACCATAAAGAAACCAAAGCACGAATATCGTAAAAATAAATATTAAAATAATTAACAAAATCCAAACCATAATTTTTTAAAGCGTGCTTAGTTCTCGATAATTACATTAATATTTTTATCATTAATCAATCGAGTCTACTTATTCCTAAACCTTTTAAACAGCAAGGAACGGTCGACGCTTCTATAATTCGGCACCGTTATGGATTTTCTGCCATCGCAAGCCAGACGAATATGACTGCCCCGCTGCCGTACTTCCGTGTATCCTATTTTTAACAAAACTTTTATAATTTCCTTTCCTGAAAGTATCGGCAACTGCGTCATATGATTGCGTTAGACAGTAATTGTATGAAGACTCAACTCCACCGGTTTATAATTTTTGAGAATCTCCCTGTTCTCCTTTTCTTCCAAAACGAGGTCAACAACTTCTCTTATATTATTAAGAGCTTCGTCAATAGTTTTTCCCTGCGAGTAGCATCCTCTTAAAATCGGACACTCAACGACGTAAAAACCATCCTGCCCTTTTTCCATCAGAAGAGGAATTTGCCGCCCGCCGTGATGTATAATTTTGGATTTTGACTTCAACATAGTTTTAATTATTTTATTATAAAAAAGCCCAGCGTGTCAACCTCTTTTTTGCAATTTAATTTCGCCTTGTTATAATCGGGTTCATGAAATTAGTCATCGTGGAATCCCCCACCAAGGCCAAAACCATCTCCAATTTTTTGGACAAAGAGTACAAAGTGGAATCGTCTTACGGCCACGTGCGCGACCTGCCCAAATCAAAGCTGGGCATTGACGTGGAAAATAATTTTGAGCCGTCTTACGTCATCCCGACCAAGGCTAGAAAAAAAGTAAACGAGCTGAAAAAGTTGGCCGAGAAAGCCGATGAAGTGATACTGGCAAGCGACGAGGACCGCGAAGGAGAGGCCATCGCGTGGCACGTTTCCCAGCTTTTAGGCGCCCAAAACGCCAAAAGAATCGT
Source organism: Candidatus Paceibacter sp. (assembly GCA_013360865.1). Lineage (NCBI taxonomy): Bacteria > Bacillati > Minisyncoccota > Minisyncoccia > Minisyncoccales > Candidatus Paceibacteraceae > Candidatus Paceibacter > Candidatus Paceibacter sp. Next base: position 21,782 of record JABWAS010000006.1, on the reverse strand, counting down.
CTTCCACGAAATCACGAAAGCAGCCATTGAAGAAGCGGTAAAAAATCCTCGTGAGTTGGACATGAACCTGGTTGACGCCCAACAGGCCAGAAGAGTGCTGGACCGGCTTGTCGGCTACGAACTCTCCCCCTTTTTATGGAAAAAACTTTTCAAAGGCTTGTCGGCCGGCCGCGTGCAATCGGTGGCCGTGCGCCTGATAGTGGACAGAGAAAGAGAGATCCAGACCTTTATCCCGCAGGAATACTGGTCAATAGAAGCCGAACTAGCAAAAAATTCAAATGTTTTTACCGCAAAGCTGCATAAAAAAGACGGCAAAATTCTGGATAAGCTGGAAATTAAAAACAAAGAAGAAGCGGATACTATTTTAAAAGAGTTAAACGGCGCCAATTATATCGTTGACAACGTTGAGAAAAAAGAAGCAAAACGGCAGCCCTTGCCGCCGTTTACCACCAGTACCCTCCAGCAGGACGCGGCAAACAAATTAAGATACTCGGCCAAGCAGACGATGATGATCGCTCAGCAGCTTTACGAAAACGGCCACATCTCCTACATGCGAACCGACTCCGTCAACCTCTCCCGGGAATCGCTGGCCGCCGCCAAAAAATTCATCGGCGAAAATTTCGGCAAACAATATTGTTTGGAAGCGCCGCGCGTATTCAAAGGCAAATCCAAAGGAGCCCAGGAGGCGCACGAGGCCATAAGACCGACCAGCCCGGCTAAAACTCCCGACACACTCAAAGAAAAACTGGATGCCAAACAACACAAACTTTACGACCTGATCTGGAGAAGGTTTATCGCTTGCCAGATGCCGCCGGCCGTTTTTGACCAGACCGCCGCCGACATAACGGCTAAAAATTACGTTTTCCGGGCCAGCGGATCCATCTTAAAGTTTGACGGCTGGCTGAAGGTTTACCCTCTGAAATTTTCGGAAAACATTCTGCCCGAACTGTCGGAAAAAGAAAAACTGGATCTGGTAAAAATTTTGCCGGAGCAGCACTTTACCGAGCCGCCGCCAAGATACAACGAAGCGTCTCTGATTAAAGCTCTTGAGGATCACGGCATCGGCCGACCTTCCACTTACGCGCCAACTATCACCACCATCCAGACAAGAAACTACGTCGCTAAAAACGAACAAAAAAGGCTGGCGCCGACCGAGACCGGAATTATGGTAAACGACATTCTGGTAAAACACTTTCCGGAAATAGTGGATGTCCAGTTTACCGCCAAAATGGAAGAAGACCTGGACAAAATCGCCGAAGGCGAAGAAAAATGGGTGCCGGTGATTAAAAATTTCTATGGACCTTTCCATGAAAACCTGCTTAAAAAAGAAAAAGAAGTGGCAAAACAGGAAGTGGAGGAAACAACGGACGAGGTCTGCGCCAACTGCGGCAAGCCGATGTTGGTAAAACGCGGCCGGTTTGGAAAGTTCCTGGCCTGTTCCGGCTTTCCGGAATGCAAGACCACCAAGCCAATGAAGAAGGACGCGCCAAAGCAAATCGGGATGAAGTGCCCGAAGTGCAAAGAAACTCTTTCTGACGAAGAGGCCGGCGATATAGTAATGAAGCGCACCAAAAAAGGCCGCGTCTTCTACGGCTGTTCCCGCTACCCCAAATGCGACTTTGCCAGCTGGAAAAATCCGCTGGAGAATGAAGGTAAATAAAATAATCTTCTATTTTTTAAAAAGCAGAATAATGTTGTTTGCGACGCCTTGCGCAACGCGACGGCGCGAGCAGAGCAAATTTTCAGCAGAAAATTATGCGAGCCGAGCAAACAATATTGTTCTGCGATTTAATTCTATATGGAAAAACTTTTGAGCAATTCTTCCACCGGGTCAACTTCTTCCGCCGAAGTTTTCTTCGGCGGCGGCAAAATGGTATCGTCTTGAACTGTTTGCTCAATACTCTGTCCTACTTGCTGCCCTTCAGCAGCGGCAGAAGCGGCGGCGGCTATTTCCGCGATTCTTTGCTCCGTCAACCTCTTAAGAAACGCCTCTAACTCTTCGCTGGAGAAGAAGTCAATGTGGATTTTGCCGCGCCCGCCGTCCATTTCTATATGGACGTTGGTGCCCAAGCTGTCGGCTAGCCGCCTTTCCATGCTTTTTACTTCAAGATTAAGCAGCTCTTCCGGCTTCAATGTGCTTCTGATTATGCTTCTTACTATTTTTTCCGCCTGTCTGACGCTGATCTTCCTGCCCACGATTTCGCGGTAAAGCGACATCTGGTCTTCCGGCCGCTCGTCCAATGCCAAAATCGCGCGGCTATGCCCTTCCGTCATATCGCCTTTGCTCAAACTCGTCTGCATTTCTTCCGGCAAGCCGAGCAGACGCAAAGTATTGCTCACGTACTCGCGGCTTTTACCCACTCTGGCGGCGACCTCGTGATGTTTGAGCCGGAATTCGTCAACCAGCTTTTTAAACGCTTTCGCCCTTTCCAGCGCGTTGAGGTCTTCCCTCTGCAGGTTTTCTATGATGGCCAGTTCCAACTTTGTCCGGTCGCTGTACTCTTCGCGGCGGATGACTACCGGCACCTGGTTTAAACCGGCCAGTCTGGAAGCGCGCAATCTTCTCTCTCCGGCGATAAGTTCGTACTCCACGCGGACGCCGCTTTCCGTCTCCGTTTCCCTTCTAGTGACAACCAGCGGCTGGAGCACTCCGTACTGTTTTATTGAGTCGGCCAAATCGCGCAGCTTCTCCTGGTCAAACTCCGTCCTGGGCTGCATCGGATTGGGAATAATTTTACCAACCTCAATCAAAAACACGCTTCCCATCGCCAATAATTTTTCTTCTTCAGGTGTCATGTGATTATTAAGGCGCAGAAAACAAATTTTGAAAATCCTGGGCGGGGGCGGCCAACCGAGTCCGCGAGGTTGGGGCTAGAGGATTTTCCAAAATTTGATTTTCGGAGCCTTTTAAAATACTTACCTATAATTATAGATAATGCCAACATTGACGCAAGTATGGTTTTTAGATTATCATAACTAACGGACTTAAATTGCCAGTGTGGCGATCCGCCAGCTGGCGGAGGCAGACCTGCCTGCCGGCAGGCAGGCGCGCAGGATTCAAAATCCAATGTATTGTGTCTACGCAATTAAAAGTATAGATCGAAATTATCTGCATGTCGGTTTAACCAATAACCCAAAACGCAGAATTGACCAGCATAATAATGGTAAAGAAAGAACGACTAGAATATATGCTCCTTTTATAACACTAGTTGTAGAAAATTATCCAACCAGAATTGAGGCAAGAAAAAGAGAAAAATATTTAAAATCAGGCGTTGGCAAAGAATTTTTAAAAAGTTTAAAATAACAACATGCCGGTGTGGCGAAATTGGCAGACGCACACGACTCAAAATCGTGTGGGAGCAATCCCGTGTCGGTTCAAGTCCGACCACCGGCACCAAATTTTTATGCAAAATAATTTAAGCGAGCTTAAGGGGAAAATATTGGAGTTGGAGAAAATGATAAATTATCAGGATGGCGCCGTGGTCAGCCGCGAGATTTTGAAGTTGCCGACGGGGACGCTTACCGTCTTCGCTTTTGACGCCGGACAAGGTTTGAGCGAGCACACCGCGCCGTTTGACGCAACGGTTTACATTTTGGACGGCGAGGCGGAAGTAAAAATTTCCGGCAATTCTCATTTCGTCAAAAAAGGCGAGCTGATAATTATGCCCGCCGGCCAGCCGCACTCTCTTAAAGCCAACCAGAAGTTCAAGATGCTTCTGATAATGATACGGTCCTAAATTTTAAGATAAGCCAACATCGCCAGAACTACGTGAACAGTAGTCAGGATTATTGTGGTGATAGCCATTCTCGGATGCCACCGGAACGGTATTTTGTTTATGCCGCGCCTGTTCATAATGGCGATTGAAGCCGTAAAAAGCAAGGAAAAATAGGCCAAAAAACCAAAATACATCAGGACCGGCACACCGATAATTTTGTAATAAGCGATTTGGGCAAACATGGACTCATATTATCATTTTCGCAAAAACTTGCATATTAAAAACTGTGTGCTATTATATTGTTAGGTTAGTACTTTGGACAACAAAAGAAGAATGTTTGGCTTTTTTAAGTAAAATTCCGGGCGAGAGCTTTGCCTCAATTATTTCTGAAATTTTTTCTCATGTCTCCATACATGAGAAAGCTACGCCTCATTATTAAGTTCCGCCCGGATTGGCCAAAAATAATTTTTTTCAAAACTCTTACACCCAAACATTCTTCTATATTACAAACGGGCACACCACGAGTGTGCTCTTTCTTTTTTAAATACTTTTGCTATTAATAATAAAAAACCGACCTGCCAGGTTGAAGAAGTTTAAACCTGGCAGGTCGGTTTTTTCTACGCCTCGGAGTATTCTTTAGCGTCGTCAAATTTTACCGAGAGCAGCCTGGAGACGCCGTCGGCGCCCATCGTCACTCCGTATAAAATATCGGCTTGGCGCATCGTTTCCCTGTTGTGGGTGATGACGATAAGCTGGGTTTTTTCTCCCAGTTTTTTGAGCATATCGGCGTACTTGCGGGAATTGGATTCGTCCAGCGCGGCGTCGGTTTCGTCTAATACCAAAAACGGCGGAGGGTTCACCTGCGACAAAGCGAAGAGCAAAGATATTGCCACCAGCGACCTTTCCCCGCCTGACAACATTTCCAGCGAGCTAATTCTTTTCTTGGGGTGGTTGACGGAAATTTCTATCCCCGCTTCCATTTCATATTCCGCCGCTTCGTTTTCCTCATCCTCGTCTTCCAAGCTATTTTTCCCGCGAATTTCTTTGCGGACAAGTTCCAGCCCGGCTTTCCCTCCGCCGAAAATTGACAGGAAAAAATTATTGAACTCCGTGTTTATTTTCTTAAGCCCGTTCTCAAAATCGGAGCTTATTTTTTTATCCAGTTCTTCCATCAATCTTTCCAGCGATTTGGCGGCTTCGGCCAAATCGGAGAGATTTTTTTCGTATTCCTCGTCGCGTCTCCTGGCTTCTTCGTATTCTTTTATTATTTCTCCGGCTCCGACGCCGTAGTCCTCCAGTTTTATTTTCAACCTTTCTATCTGACGAAGAGCCGCTTCTCTTTTTTCGTAATTCCAGCCGCTTGTATTCAAGCCGTCATAAACAATGTCGGCAAAATCGTTTCCAGTGATCGCGGCGGCTTCCTGTTTTTCTCTTCCCGATTCGTCCCGCCGCAACCTTATTTTCTCCCCCTCGGAATCAAGCTGGGCCAGCGCGAACTTCAACTCCCGCGCTTCGGCGCGCGATTGCAAAAGAAGCCTCTCCGTTTCCGCCAGTCTGTTTCGCAGACTCTTTATTTCTTCTCTTTTTTTAGACGACTCCGCCACGGAATTTTTTTCCGCCTCCGCTATTTCGTTGACGGCAAGAGCCAGTTCCGTCTTTTTGTTTTTAAGAGATGCTAACTCGACTTCGTTCCCGCCGCCGCCTGTTTTTATTTTTGAAATTTTGCCGATAAAATTTCCGGTAATATCAACTATGTTAAGCAGGTATTTTTTCGCCAACACCATGTCGGCCGCCATCGCCGCCGCTTTGGCTTCGCCGGCTATTCTTTCCAACACCGGTAAAATTTCCTCGCCGGAAACAACGATCTTTTTCCCCGCGTTATGGCCGACGTTTTCTTTTTCCTTGTATTCAATTATTCCTTCCAGTTTGCCCAGTTCCCTTTCCAGCAAATTCCTTTTCGCTCCCAACTCCGCCGTTATTTTTTCCATGTCCGCCACCTCCCTTTCCAGTCTATCTGTTTCTTTTTTCAGCGCGGCCGCTTCATCGCTTTCCGCTTCCGGCGCGTTGACTGAATCAAATCTTGAAAGTTTCTCCGTTATCTCCCGTTTTTTAATTTTTATTTTTTCCGTCTCCGCCGCCAGATACGCGTCTTCGTTTTTAAAATATTCCGCGTAAAGTTTTTTCAATTCCTCTTTGAGCAAAACAGCTTCTTCGGCGCGCTCAACCTGCTTTTTCAGAAATTTCAGCTGGCGCTGCGCCTCCGCCCTGATGGAGTTGACTTGATTTATATTCTCGCCGGTTTTGGCCAGCCTTTTTTCCGCGTCTTCTTTTTTAGCCTGATATATTTTAAGGCCAAGCGCCTCTTCTATCATCGCCTTTCGCTCTTTGGGCGAAGCGCTCAAAAAGCGGTCCGCTTCTCCCTGGCTTATTATATGGTGGCTGGAAACGCCCAGGCCGACGTTGCCCAAAAGTTCGGTGACGTCTTTAAGCCGGACGGTTGAATCGTTGATGAGATACTCGCTTTCTCCGTCGCGGCTGATGGTCCTGGTGATGACCACTTCGTCGTAGGCGATTGGCAGTTTTTTCCCGCCGTTGTCCAAACATAAAGAAACCGACGCTCTTCCGGCTCTGGAGACGGACGGCGTGCCGTTAAATATGAGGTCTTCGCCCCGCTTGCCGCGCAGACTCTTCATTGACTGCTCCCCCAACGCCCAGCGCAAAGACTCGGCGATGTTGGACTTGCCGGAACCGTTGGGGCCGACGACAGCCGTTACGGCGGAAGGAAATTCCAACGCCGTTTTTCTGGCGAAAGATTTGAAACCTGATAATTCCAGCTTTTTCAGCCGCATAAATGACTACGCGACGACAAACTCCATATGGACATAAACAGCGTCGCCGGGCGCCGCGGAATAAGAAATTTTCTTTTCAATTTTCCACTTCTTGTTTTTGAAATCTTCCTGCAATTTTTTGGCCAGCTTCACCGCCAGCTGATTCTCCGTGGTGGTTATGGTTAATCCTTCTTTGCCGTCCTTCATTTTTATCAGACGATGTTGGGAATCCTTTTCGTAAGCCCTTTGGCAAAAATTTTCGGCGGCATGTTTTAGATCGCCGGCAATCTCCTTCGGAACATTTTTAAGGACGATTTCCCCCTCAAACTCGTGATTGGCTATCATTTTGCAAGCCGGGCAAACAGCAACCTTAAAAGGCGCGCCTTTACTTAAGGTTTTTAAACCTTCCAAATTCATTTGCTCATGCCGCCAGGATTTTTTGTAATAAACTGCGCGGCAGACTTTGCACTGTTCCACCCCCTTCTCGCCTTTCGGGAATTCGTGCTCCTCCCTGTGGGACGCTTCTTGTTTTATTGTGAATTTTTTATTTTTTTGCATTGCTTTGATTATATAGAAAAAAAAGAAAAAGGGAATCTCTTAATTAAGCAGATTCCCTTTTTGGGAGGGCGATTATTTACAGTTATGTTGATTTTACAAAATACATGCTGCCGCTAGAAAGTTTTTACTCTTTGATGTCGATCTCATATCTTTCAAGGTTTGTTCCGCCACCTCGTATAACGCCAACGCCAGTTCGTATAGCTCCACAATCCTTCTGTTTTTTTCCGACATCCCGTCGTAACCGGCCAAATTTTTCCTCGCTATTGCTTGGGAAAAATCATGATAATTTCTTTTTTGTTCTTCCTTATTTGTTTTGTAAGAAGGAAAAACAACATTGACTTTTCCCACAATGTCAGCAATTTTTCTGGCGTTTTTTACCACAAACTCAATTGCTTCCGTGTCTTTGACACAATTCTTCATGACCGTTCACCCCCTCTCGCTTTTTACTTCTATATTTTAAATTAAAAAATTTTTTAAGCGCCCTCTATATTCTCAAAAGCCCGAATAATACCGAGTCCGGCAGATTTTACAAAGCCGCTGTTTGAACCGTTTATCGCCCGATATTTAAAGCTTTTGCTTATTTCAAAGTCCTTTGTTTATTAAAGACTAAACCTTATAACAATATTGTCAATAAGCCGGTTTTAAACATCAAGGAGTCGCCTTGCTGCAAGGCGACTCCTTGATGTTCTGTCTCGTAATATTACTACTCCACAATCAACTGGCCCTTCATTCCGTTCTGCCGGTGCTGGCCGACGCTGCAATAATACTCAAACGTCCCGGCCTTGTCCGCCGTGAACTCAACGCTGACTTTGCCGCCGTTCTCCACCCTGTCCGTTTTGGCGTTAAATTCGTCAATCGCCCAGTCGTGGAATCCTCCGGCGCTGGTGAAATTTATCCTGACCTTGTCGCCTTTTTTAACTCTTATTTCCTTCAGCGAGAAAGAAAAATTTTCTCCTGAAACATCAAAAGTTTTTAGCGCCGCGGGAACAGACTCCGATGATTTTTGCTCGCCGCCGGTCCCGTTTTCGGAACTTTTATCGCCGGTGATCAAAAAGTAAACTCCAAACCCGATTAAAACTATAATCAAAAAAACGATAAATTTTTTCATATATTTTATTTATCCGTTAATTTATAAACAATCGGCGGCTCGCCGATATGCCGACATTACAGCTCTATCATCGGCCATTAAAAATTAAGATTGCGTTAAGAAAGCCAGTTCTTTTTCTCCAAAGCGGCGCGCGCGGCCTCTTGTTCCGCTTCCTGTTTGGATGCCCCTGCCCCCTCCGCCACAATTTTCTCGCCCAGAAAAACGCCGACGGTAAAAACCTTCTCGTGGTCCGGACCGATCTCCTTCAACACTTTGTAAGACGGAGTGATACTTTCCATCTCCTGCGCCTTTTCCTGGAAAAGGCTCTTGGCGTCCACCCACAATTTGTTTTTTATTATATCATCAAGTTTCGGCAGCAAAAAATCTTTTAAAAAGACCTCGGCCTTTTTGTAGCCGCCGTCAAGATAAACCGCCCCGATAAAAGCCTCAAAGGCGTTAGCCAAAATGTACTGCCTGGCCTTACCTCCACTTTTGGACTCCCCTTTGGAGAGCAGCATAAAATCACCCATATTCAACTCGCCCGCCGCCGCCGACAAGGTGACGGCGTTTACCAGCGCCGCCCTTAGCGCCGTCATTTCCCCTTCCGGTTTTTGGGGATATTTATTGTATAGATATTCGGTGACGACAAGCTCCAGAACCGCGTCGCCCAGAAATTCCAGCCGTTCGTTGTGCTCCAGCTTCAGGGCCGGATTTTCGTTGAGATACGAACGATGAACAAACGCCTGCTTCAGCAGGTTTTTGTCTTTGAAGTTTATTCCGGTCTTTTTTTCAAAATTGGAAAAATCAACCATTCTTGGCTTTGCTTTTCTTAATTATTTTTATCGCCTTGGCTATTATGCCCCGTATGTCTTCGTACATGTTGAGGTCGCCCAGTTCGCCTAAGGAAAACCATCTGGCGCCGTCCAAGCCGCCCGTCTGTTTCAATTTTATCTCGCCGTCTTTGGCTTCGGCGACGAAATAGGTCACCGTTTTTTTGATTTTGCCTTTTTCCGGATCGGAAGCGACGTATTCGTTCTGCCCGATTTCCTCTCCCATTCTCACGTCCAGCCCGATTTCCTCTTTTATTTCCCTTTTCGCCCCTTCGGCGGAATTCTCGCCCTCCTCTATTTTACCCTTAGATAAAGTCCAGTAGCCGAAGATGTCGTGCACCAAAGCGAATTTGATGTCTTCCGCCTCATTTTTATAAACGACGGCGCCGCCGAGTTTTTCTTCTTTCATGTTTTCCTTGTCCAGAGATCCGTCTTCCGGCTCGCCCATCTCCCGGTAAACGGTGCCCAAAACTCCGTTGACGAATTTGCCGGACGAATCGCCGCCGAAAGTCTTGGCCAACTCAATGGCTTCGTTGATGGCGACCTTGTACGGCACCTCGCTTCTTTTGCCGAAAATGAGTTCGTAAAGGCCGATGCGCAGGACGTTTCTATCCACCGCGGCAATCTGATTAAGCGGCCATTCCGGAGCCGCTTTTTCTATTATTTTGTCTATTGTTTCTTTCTTTTTGACAACGCCTTTTACCAAATCCTTGACGAAAGAGATATCCTCAAGGCCGGGAGCGAAATGCTCCACGTTCCGGCTGATTATGGAATCTATTTTTGAGTCGTTGCTGCCGTGGAAATCCCACTCAAAAAGAGATTGCATAGCCACGCTTCGTGATAAATGCCTGTTTGCCATTTTATTTAAAAGTCAAAACTCAAAGGTCAAAAGTCAAAACCATAAGAAATAAACCAGGCTCGCCGGAATAGCTTATTTATTTTCTTCAGTAGCGGCTTCTTTCTTGCTTCTGGTTTTCTCCCGCTTTTCCAGCCTGGCCTTGACGTCAATTATAACACGGCCGTTGTAATTGCCGCAATTTGAGCAAACCATGTGCGGCAAATTTTCAGCGCCGCATTTGGCGCAAGCCACAAATTGCCTTATTTTTAAGGCGTGATGAGCTCTTCTGTTCCGCGTATGAGAACGCGTGCTTCGCATTCGTACTACCATAATGTTTACAATAATACACTATTTTTTTGTTTTTGCAACAACCGCGTTGATTCCTTTTAAACCCGATGCTAGCATGGCGTAAACGTTTTCGTATTGTACTTTAATAACTTTTTAAACAGGAAGGATGGTGTTTATGAGCGTGATTGAAGTAAGAGTTGCCAAGAAAAGCAAGAAAGATGATTTTTTGGGGCGCAATGTGCATCGGGAGATAGTCAAAATGGGGTTAGCGTCCGTCTTTAATGTCAGGACCGCGAAAATTTTAAAATTTGAAGGGTTGACCGAAAAAGAAGTGGGAAAAATCATTGAAAGCATTGTTGAGTTTGATGATTATTTTTCACTGGAACATCCATTAAAGATAAGTACGGCAACCTCAAGGATAATAGAGGTTGGTTACAAGCCGGGAGTAATGAACCCTGAGGCGGCTTCTCTTGAAAAAGTTGTCAGGGATTTGGGTTTCCACAATCTAAAGGCGGCTGATACAAGCATTGAGTATCACATCATCTCCGGTTTCTTAAAACCGACGAATGAAGAGATTGAAACAATACTCAATCGTTTGCTAATCAATGAGACCACGCAAACGGTAATAAAAGAGAGACCAAAGACGCTTATTATCGAGGGCTGCGTCGGCAAAGTTTTCACGGTGCCGATAAGACACCTCAACGATGAACAGTTAAGTAAGCTATCCTCCGATGGGAAGCTACACCTTAATTTGGAGGAGATGAATGCGATCCAAAATTATTTCCAAAAAATTGGGAGAGACCTGACGGATGCCGAGCTGGAAACAATCGCCCAGACATGGAGCGAGCATTGCGGACATAAGACCTTCAAGTCCAAACTGATAATTGACGGCAAAGAAAAAGAACCGTTAATTAACAGGCTGAAAAAAGTTTCCGCTCTGTACAGCAAGGGAGTTTTGTCTTCATTTGTGGACAACTCCGGCGCCGCCGAATTTTACGAAGGGATGGCAATTTGCGGCAAAGTGGAAACTCACAACAGTCCCAGCGCGATCGCGCCTGAAGGAGGCGCGGCGACAGGAAGCGGAGGGGTATTCCGGGACATAATGGGAACAGGACAAGGCGCGAAAGTGATTGCTTCTACCGATATGTTTTGCCTTGCTCCGCCAAGCCTTGCCGAGGAATTATTGCCGGAAGGCTGTCTGCCTCCGGAAAATATCTTGAGAAATGTCATCAAGGGCGTGGGCGATTACGGAAACAGAATGGGAATTCCGACTAATAACGGATCGCTGCACTTTCATGATGACTTCAGGGCAAAACCGTCAGTCATCGTGGGCGCTTACGGAATAATTCCGGCAGGCCAATGCAAAAAAGGTTCTCCCCGACCGGGCGACAAGATTATCGCCGTCGGCGGTAGAACCGGCAGAGACGGCATACATGGCGCCACATTCTCCAGCGGAGAGATGACTGATAAAACAATCTCGGTCAACTCCGCCGCCGTGCAGATAGGCAACGCCATTGAAGAGAAAAGAATGTTTGACGCGCTTCTGGTTTGCCGGGATAAAGGACTGATTCGCGCGATCACTGATTGCGGAGCCGGCGGATTTTCTTCCGCCATTGGGGAAATGGGTAATGAAACGGGTGTTCGCGTTTTCCTGGAAAGGGCGCCGCTTAAGTATACCGGCCTTGCCCCATGGGAAATATGGATCTCGGAATCGCAGGAAAGAATGATTGTAGCCGTTGCGCCGGAAAATGTTAAAGAATTTATCTCAATATGCGCCGGTTATAATGTGGAAGCGGTTGAGCTGGGAGAATTCACAGATTCAAAGCGGCTTATTGTGACATATTGCGAAAAGACCGATTATAAAGAAGATATTTCGCCAGTTTTTACAATTACAACCGTTTGCGATCTTGATATGGAATTCCTGCACAATGGATTGCCGCAACGGGTTATGGTTGGCAAATTGGAAAAAGGAGCGCATCATGAACCGTCTATCTCCGGTCTTTTGACTGACGAAGATTACGTCAATAAATTTTTTGAAGTCGTCAGCCACTTGAATGTTTGCTCCAAGGAGCCGATTGTCCGGCGTTACGACCACGGCGTGCAAGGGACAAACGCTTTGCCTCCTTATGCCGGAGTTGGTCAGGACGGCCCGAATGACGCCGTTGTTTTAACTCCGATCTTAGGCAAGCTCTATGGCCTGATAATAAGCCACGGGCTTAATCCGGTTCTGAACAAAATTGACCCGTACCATGGAAGCATCTGGGCGGCGGTGGAAGCCTTGTCCAATTTGGTCGCGGTGGGAGGAAATTATCGCGAATCGTGGCTGATTGATAATTTTATCTGGCCGTTTCCGGATGATGAATCTTTGGCTGATTTGAATTTGTCTGTGGATGCGTGCGTTAAAATTATGCATGCGTTCAAAATTCCGTTCATATCCGGCAAAGATAGTTTGTCCAGCACGTACAAGGGAAAACAGAACGGAAAAAATATTGTCATCAAAATTCCCCCGGTGTTATGCGTTTCCGCTTTCGGAAAAATTCCCGATGTTCGGAAAACGATCACGGCTTCCTTTAAAAAACCGGGTTCTTTTATTGTATTGCTTGGCAAGATGGACTTTAACGCCATGGGCGGCTCGGTGTATTACCAGATTCATGGAATAAAAGGAGGGAGGGTGCCAGAAGTTGATCTAAAGCTTCAGCCGAAAATTTTTGATTGCCTGCATAGACTGATTAACGAGGGCAAAATTCTTGCCGCGCATGATATCAGCGAGGGCGGCATAGCGGCGAATTTGGCGGAAATGTGCTTCGGAGGAAATAAAGGAGCGATGCTGGAAAAATGCTTGCATCCACTGCAAATGGACAATAACGTTGGTCCTGATTTTATTTTGTTCAACGAAACCCCCGGATGCTTTTTGCTTGAGATTGATGAATACACCTATCTTACAGAAGGCGCGGAAAAACTTTTCCGCGGACTGCCTCATTATGAACTGGGCCGGGTGACGGAATCAAATATTATCTACATAAACGCCATGGACATGCGGTACGGCGGAAATTATGAGTTAAACATTATTCTTGGTGACTTAAAAAACGCATGGAAGAAACCCATGCAGGAGGTGTTTTGTGGCTTATAAACCGAATGTCTGTATTTTAAAAACTGATGGGACAAATTGCGACAATGAGACCTCTTACGCTTTTGAAAAAGCGGGAGGAATCTGCAAAACAGTCCACCTTAATCAGTTAAGAAACGGCGCTGACAAGCTTTTTAATTATCAGATTCTCGCCATTTCGGGTGGATTTTCCTACGGAGACGACATAGCATCTGGGAAAGTTCTTGCTTTGGAATTAACAACGTTTCTAAGGGATCAATTGCGGTATTTTGTAGCGCTGGGAAAGTTGATTATCGGGATTTGCAACGGTTTCCAGGTTCTGGTCAGAACAGGGTTGCTACCCTTCGGAAATATCGGCAAAATGGAAGCGACTTTGGCTCATAATTCTTCGGGACATTTTGAATGCCGGTGGGTTAACTTGGAAATAAACAGCTCAAGCCCTTGCGTATTTACTTTGGGAATGGCAGGGGTTAAGTTTCTGCAGATCGCTCACGGAGAGGGGAAATTTTACGCGGATGGACAAGCACTTGAGCGAATTGAAAAAGAAAACCTGGCAGTTATCCGGTATCTGGGAGCCAACCCCAACGGTTCGCTCAATTGCATCGCAGGCATTTGCGATCCGACCGGTCGAATCTTCGGCCTGATGCCCCATCCGGAAAGATTTGTGGAGCTGACTCAATACCCGGAATGGAGGAGGTTTCCGGAAAATGTAAAACCGCATGGGTTAAAAATCTTTGAAAATGCGGTTGATTACTTCAAATAAAATTCCTGTTTTCAACTTTAAAAGGGTAACCTGTTGTTTAGGTTACCCTTTTCTTTTTTGTTGAACGAACTTAGCGGATTTTTAATTCGTCTCCGCCAAATTCTATGTTGAGAGGTTTGATTACGACTTTCTTTTCGCCTTCCTCAATATGTCCGGCCCGCGATGCCTCCCGACCTTGCCTACGCGCTATATCAATAACTTGGTCAGAGTCTTTGGGATCGACATACAAGGCAAAGCCCGCGCCCATGTTGAAGGTGCCATAGGCCTCTTTTAAACTCATTCCGGTTGTCTCAATAATAATTTGGAAAACCGGCTGGGGCCTTGGGATCGATTCAATGACATATGTGAATTGTTGCGGCGCCCGCATCAACTTCCGCCAACCATGGCCGGTGATATTCACCGCGTAATGGATATCAATGCCTTTATCAAGACAATCTTCCACAAGGCCGACATAAACATGCGTCGGATCAAGCAATGATTCCCCGTAAGTCCGACCGTCCGACAAAACAGTTTTATATCCCTTAGGCAAACGACGGCTTTTTTTGAACAACCACGGAAATAGCCATCCGCGCAAGCGCCGCCATAACGGTTCTTTTTCGGCAATTTTTCTAGCCAGCGTTAGGCCGTTGGCATGGATGCCTGAACTTTCAATCATAACGATGGCGTCGCCGTGTTTTATTTTGGCCGGATTGATAATCTGGCCTTTCTTCTGCAGTGGTATGAAGCCAACCACAGCTCCGGCAAGATCCACTGTGTCGGGATAAATAATTCCTTGAAGAGTCGGGGTTTCTCCGCCGCCCCAGCAGCATTTGGCCGCATCGCAGGCATTTTTTGTGCCTTTAATAAGTTCCCGCCTTCGCGTTTCCTCCTTAAACCAACTGGAACTTCCCGCCGCCAAATATTGGCCGTACAAAAACGGCCTGGCGCCAACCGTTATCAGATCGTTAAACGCCATTGCCGTATTGCATTGCGCTATATAATCATAGAAAGTTTTTTCATCTCTGCCTGTTTTTCTAAGTATTTTTTTTACCGCGTCGGCCACGAGATTTTTCGTGCCAAGACCTTCAACAACAAAGCCGATATATCCGAAGGGTGTTTCAACAAGAGTGGCGCTCTCGCCGCGCGTCCAGGGAACTATTGAAAAACCAAATCTTTCCAACCACTCATCCGTTTGCATTGCCTCCAACATGGACTCCCTCTTATGCGGGTCCATGTTTCCATAATCAACACCGCAATCTTTGTAAGTTATCATTATAACTACCTCCTTATGTAAAAGTTCCAAAAATAAAAACAGTTTGCTAAAGCCTAGCACGTTGAGAATTAAAAAATCAACTAAACGCCGATATTTTTGCAAAAAGATTTTCGGTGGATTTTACAAAGACTGTTTTCTTTTATTTTTTCGTAATGAGATTTGGTGCCATAGCCCTTATGGACGGCGAAGCCGTACTGCGGATATTTTTTGTCCAACACCAGCATCTTTTTGTCCCGCGCGGTTTTGGCAATGACGGACGCGGCGGAAATCAGCGGTATTTTTTCGTCCCCTTTTATTATGGTTAATTGATTGTATTCTTTCGGCGCTTTAAGCGAACCGTCCATTAAAACCAAATCCGGTTTTCGGGAAAACTTTTCCAAAACTTTTTCCACGCCCAATCTTACCGCCCCGCCGATGCCGATTTTGTCTATCATTTTATGGCTGATAAAAACGCAATGATTCTCAAAATTTTTCCTGATAATTTCTCTCCATTCTTCCCTTTTCTCCGCGCTCAACTTTTTGGAATCTTTGATATTTTTCAGCAGTTTTGCGTTTTGGATTTTGGGGTTTTGGCTTTTTTTAGAAATTAGAAATTCGGATTTAGAAATTACTGTTGCCGCCACCGCGGCAACGGCAAGATGCCCTGCCAACGGCCCCCGCCCCGCTTCGTCAATTCCGACAATAAAATATTCTTTCTTCATTTATTTAATAATATCAGATTGTTTTGATATTATGTTATAATCCAAAACACATTATGCCATCAAATTTCGTTCATCTTCATACACACTCGCACTATTCCCTGCTGGACGGGCTGGCTAAAATTGACGACCTCGTGGATGAGGCGAAAAAACTCGGCATGCCGGCGCTGGCGCTGACCGACCACGGCAATATGTACGGCGCGATAGAATTTTATAAAAAGTGCCAGAAGACCGGCATCAAGCCCATTATCGGCGTGGAAACTTACATCGCCTTTGAATCAATGCTCCAGAAACGATCAGGCATAGATAACAAACGTTATCATCTCATCCTTCTCGCCAAAAACGAAACCGGCTATAAAAATCTGGTAAAAATCGTCACCGCCAGCCATCTGCAGGGCTTCTATTATAAACCGCGGGTGGACAAAGAATTTTTAAGAAAACATTCGGAAGGGCTCGTTGCGCTTTCCGCCTGCATGGCCGGAGAGGTGGCCAGAATGGTGGGAGTAAAAGATATGGAACGGGCGGAAAAAGCGGCCAAAGAATACGAAGAAATTTTCGGCAAAGGAAATTTTTTCATAGAAATAAGCCATCATCCCGACATAGAAAACCACGCTGAAATCCAAAAAGGCCTCGTTGAACTGGCCAGAAAGTCGGGCATTCCACTGGCGGCCACCCAAGACATCCATTATTTAAAACCGGAAGATGCCACCGCCCAAGACCTGCTGGTAGCCATCCAGACAAACGCGGAAATGGCCGACGCCAACCGCCTGACGATGAAGCTGGACGATTTCTCCCTGCGTTCCGGAGAAGAAATGGAAAAACTGTTCAAAGAAAATCCGGACGCGGTTGAAAACACCTTCAAAATCGCGGAGATGTGCGACCTAAAACTAGAACTGGGAAAATGGGTGTTCCCCAAGCTGGACTTGGGCGAAGGCAAAAAACCTGAAGAATACATTACCGAAACGGCGCAAAAAAACTACGCCAAATTGTTTGAGGCCGAAGACGCCAACGGGGAAATTAAAAAAAGAATGGAATACGAACTGGAGGTCATCAACGGCAAAGGTTACGCCCCCTACTTTCTAATCGTCGCCGACCTCATCGCTTTCGCCAAAAGCCGCCACATAATGACCAACACCAGAGGCTCGGCGGCCGGCTCGCTGGTGTCTTATTTGCTGGGCATCACCAACGTTGACCCGGTAAAATACGGCCTACCGTTTGAAAGATTTCTCAACCCCTACCGCCCATCGCCGCCCGATATTGATATGGACTTTGCCGACGACCGCCGCGAAGAAATTTTGGAGTACGCCAAAGAAAAGTACGGCAAGGACCACGTCGCCCAAATCGGCACTTTTGGCACCATGATGGCGCGCGGTTCGGTGCGCGACGTCACCCGCGCTTTGGGCAAACCTTATTCCTTAGGCGACAGTATCGCCAAACTGATTCCGATGGGCTCCCAGGGATTCCCCATGACCATAGACGAAGCTTTGAAGATCACGCCGGAGCTGAACGAGATGTATAAAAAAGACGCCGAGGTGAAAGAAATAATAGACATCGCCAAAAAAATTGAAGGCTGCGCTCGCCATGTTTCCGTGCATGCCGCCGGCGTCGTCATCTCGCCGACGGAACTGACGGACTACGTGCCCCTGCAACTGGAACCAAGCGGCGAGAAAGTCATTACCCAGTACGATATGTATTCGGTAGAAGAAGCCGGCCTGCTTAAAATGGATTTTCTGGGCATAAAAAACCTCTCTATTTTGGGAAATTCGGTCAAACTGGTCAAAGAAACGCGCGGGATTGATATAGACATAGAAAACATCCCTCTGGATGACAAAAACACCTTCACTCATCTGGCCAAAGGAGAAACCATCGGCCTGTTCCAACTTGGCGGCAGCGGCATGACCCGATATCTCAAGGAGCTGAAGCCGACCACCGTCACCGACATCATGGCCATGATCGCTCTCTTCCGCCCGGGGCCGATGGCCAACATTCCCACTTATATCAAGAGAAAACACGGCCAGGAGCCGGTGACTTATCCCGACCCGAGACTGGCTAAGGTGCTGGACAAGACTTTCGGCGTGGTGACTTATCAGGACGACGTTTTGCTGATCGCCATAGAGCTGGCCGGGTACAACTGGGACACGGTGGACAAGTTCCGCAAAGCCATCGGCAAAAAAATTCCGGAAGAAATGGCCAAGCAGGAAAAAATATTCATAGAAGGCTGTCAGAAGCACGGCGGTCTTTCAAAGCAGAAAGCGGAGGATCTCTGGCGGCTGTTTGACCCATTCAAAGGTTACGGCTTCAACAAAGCCCACGCCGCCTCCTACGCCAAAGTGGCTTATCAAACCGCTTACATGAAGGCCAACTTCCCCGCCGAGTTTATGGCGGCGGTGCTGACCGCCGACGCGGGCGAGGTGGAAAAAATCGCCGAAACGATAAGCGAGTGCGTGAGGATGAAGCTGCCCGTTCTGCCGCCGGACGTGAACGAAAGTTTGGGTGATTTTGCCGTGGTAAATATTGACGCGAAGAAAACAGATTTTGAAAATCCTGGGCGGGGGCGGCCGCCCGAGTCCGCGAGGGTGGGGCTAGAGGATTTTCCAAAATCTGTTTCCGGAGCGTCAAAAACAACCGAAGGCATCCGCTTCGGCCTTTACACTATTAAAAATCTCGGCGTGGAAATTGCCAACGCGGTGATAGAGGAAAGAAAAGCCAACGGCCGCTACAAATCTTTCGCTGATTTCCTGGACCGCGTCCAACACAAAAATCTTAACAAAAAATCTCTGGAAGCGCTGATAAAATCCGGCGCGATGGACGCTCTGGGCGAAAGAAACCAGATGCTGTTTAACATGGAAGACGCTTTGGAATACAGCCGTAATTCCGGCAAAGCCAAGAAAAACCAGGGTTCGCTTTTCTCCTTGATGCAAGACACATCCACCTTGCCCGACCTGAAATTAAAACCGGCCGAACCGGCGACCCAGCATGAACGGCTCCTATGGGAAAAAGAGCTGCTGGGTTTGTACGTTTCCGGCCATCCGCTGGACCGCTTTAAAGACAAGTTAGCAAAAATAAATACCAAAATCGGCGAGGCCAAAAAACTGCCCAACAATATGTCGACCGTCGTGGCCGGCATGATAGACGAGGCTAAAAAAATAAACACCAAAAAAGGCGACCCGATGCTTTTTATGAAATTATCCGACTATGCCGACAGCGTGGAAACCGTCATCTTCCCGAAAATCCTGGAAAAATACGCCGGCGT
Source organism: Candidatus Paceibacter sp. (assembly GCA_013360865.1). NCBI lineage: Bacteria > Bacillati > Minisyncoccota > Minisyncoccia > Minisyncoccales > Candidatus Paceibacteraceae > Candidatus Paceibacter > Candidatus Paceibacter sp. The sequence continues at coordinate 2,565 of JABWAS010000006.1, read as the reverse complement.
TTTATACGAAGGCAATTGCATCGCCGTCAAAGGCCGGTTGTCTTTCCGCAACAATGAAACGTCCATAATCGTGGAGGAAATAAAGGAGATGAAAAATTGAGTTTTGGCCATTTTTTGCTAATATAATTCATATGGAAAAAGAAAACGGCCGACTGGAAAAAATCCGCCACTCTCTGGCGCATTTGATGGCGGCGGTCATTACCGGCAAACATCCGGAGGTGAAACTGGGCATCGGGCCGACCATTGAAAACGGCTTTTATTACGATTTTGATTTTTCGGCCGTTGACCACTCGCCCACCGAAGAAAAATTGCCTATTTTGGAGGGCTTTGTTAAAGAACTTATAAAACAAGATATCAAATTTGAAAAAGAAGAAATTTCGGCCAAAAAAGCCAGAGAAATTTTTGCCGACCAGCCATTTAAACTGGAGTTGATTGACGAACTGGAAAAATCAGGCCAAAAAATCTCCATTTATAAATCCGGCAATCTGGTTGACCTCTGCGCCGGACCGCATGTGAATTCGTCCAAAGAAATAAACCCCGACGCCTTCAGGCTCACTAAAGTCGCCGGCGCCTACTGGAAAGGCAGCGAGAAAAATAAAATGCTCACCCGCATCTACGGCGTGGCTTTTGAAACAAAAGAAGAATTGGACGCATATCTAAAAATGATGGAGGAAGCGGAAAAACGAGATCACCGGAAACTGGGCAAAGAATTGGAACTTTTTATGATATCGGAGGAAGTCGGCAAGGGTTTGCCGCTCTGGCTGCCCAACGGCGCCTTCATCCGCCGCAAAATGGAGGATTATATGTACCAGAAAGAACTGGAGAAGGGCTACAAATACGTTTACACGCCAATTCTGGCGCACAAAAAATTATACGAAACCTCCGGTCACCTCGCCCATTACAAAGAAGATATGTACAGCCCTTTGGACATTGAGGGCGAGGAATACTATCTCAAGCCGATGAATTGCCCTCATCATCACATGATTTACAAGCACGGGCAAATCAGCTACAAAGACCTGCCTTTGCGGCTGGCAGAATTTGGCCTGGTGCACCGATTTGAAAGGTCAGGCGTTTTGACCGGCTTGATAAGAGCGCGCGCCTTCACCCAAAACGATTCTCATATTTACTGCCAAAAAAATCAGTTAAAAAGCGAGTTGATAGAAGTGCTGAAATTATTTAAAGAGGTTTATAACGATTTTCATATTGAGGATTTTTGGTACAGACTTTCCCTTCCCGATTTTAAAAACGAAGAAAAATACGGCGACATCAAAGACAAGAAAGTGTGGGAAGAAGCGGCAAAAATGGCCGAGGACGCGTTAAAAGAATTCGGCGCGAAATATATTAAAGCGGAAGGCGAGGCCAGTTTTTACGGACCCAAAATTGACGTGCAAACCAAAAACGTCTTAGGCAAAGAGGACACCATCGCCACGGTGCAGGTGGATTTTTATTCCGCCAAAAAATTTGACCTTAATTTTATAAATGAAAAAGGCGAAAAAGAACATCCGGTAATAATACACAGGGCTATTTTCGGCTCGTTTGACCGCACTTTCGCTTTCCTGACGGAAAGAACAGGCGGCAATTTCCCCGTCTGGCTGTCGCCCGTTCAAGTTCTGATTTTGCCGGTGGGAGAAAAATTTAACGATTATGGAAATAAAGTTTTAGCGGAATTAAAAAACGCCGGAATCAGAGCCGAAATGGATATGAGCGCCGAAACGCTCGGCAAAAAAATCCGCGCCGGCAAAACGCGTAAAATCCCCTACCTCCTCGTCGTCGGAGAAAAAGAAAAAGAGGCCGGCACCGTCGCCGTCAACTTCCGCGGTCAAGAAAAACAGGAGACTTTGAGCGTTGAACAATTCATCAAACTCGTTCAGAAAGAGATTGAGGAAAAAAAATAAACTGGCCGGAAAATTTCACTTCCGAACCAGTTTTATTAAAGAATGGCAAGATACGCGGTATTTAGTACTCGGACACAGTCCACAATCCGGATCTTGCCCAAAAAACTTAGCTTTTACTGAATTTTTCCTTATCTATAACCGCCGATATTTTTCTTATCTCGCAGAAATAATGAGCTCTCCCGTAGTTTGTTTTTGCAAACGCCACAACATCCTTTCTCCTTGTGAAATACAGAGCTCCGCCCAGGTTGCCTGGATTTAAAATCATTCCACTGCCGACTATTTCCCAATTTCCTTTTCTCTTATACTCAAGGACACCAAGAGCCAGAAGAATTTCATTTAATTGTGGTTTAATATCATTGTGTACGCCGGAATAAAAACTCCAATCCACGATTATTCCTTTTTTATTTTTGATTAACCTCCCCTGCCAGATATCAAAATTTTTCAGGAATTTTTCTTTGGCGCACTCTTCGCACTGTGATCCTAGTTTCGTAATTTTAAATTTATAACCAGCGAAATTAAAAACCACCTTTCCATACCTTCCCGCACTTCTTCCGCAACCGTGCATGCATTTCCCCATTTTTATCCTCCTCTTTTATCTTTATCTTTGATGTAAATTTACAATCTTTCTGCCTTCATTCCTACCCCAAAACCGCAATTTTTGCAAGAAAAA
>JABWAS010000005.1 GCA_013360865.1 Candidatus Paceibacter sp. | reverse complement strand
TCCGGAGCGACGCGATATGCTTTTTTCATATAACTGATTCTACAAAATTACGCTGATAATTTCATGGAATCAGTGTCTTAAATTTGGGGTACCTGGCAGAAGTCGTAATGGATCAAAAAAAGACCGAGCTCGATATTCGCTTATCGTGGGAGCGTGAGCGGAGCAAGAAACAAAAAGAGTATGACGAGCTTCTGAAGATGAAAATGCGTGGTTCGATCGATGAGGATGACTTCCTGCGCCTAAAGCAGACAATCAAAGGAGAGTTAGAGCAGATCGAGAAAGCGTTATCAAGCAAAAGCGGTACTGTAGAGAACACGCTGGATGAAGCTAAGAGAGCATTTAACTTAATGGCTGAAATAGCGGACATATTCAAGAACGGAGGGTTTGAGGAGAAAACAGATGCTCTTTCAGAGCTCGGTTCGAACCTGACCCTAAAAGACCGACAACTCAGTGTTCGCAACAAAAAATTGATCGAGATACTTGAAAACGGCCTCTTCGCAGCACGGGAAATAAACGAGGCGTTCGAACCTGCAAATACTCAGGCAGATAAAGACAAAACCGAGGTTTTTGCCTCGGTCTGTCCAACTTTGCTCCGAATGCTGGACGAGGTTAGAACACAAGCTATGACACCTTTCACCCCAGAATTTTAATATACCCAGAAGCCAATTTTTCTTAATGTGATCCAGGTTAGCGGAAAAGCAAGAGCGTGGATTATGTACGGCCAAACCTGTTCTAGGTAGATATTATCGCCAAAGACAAAATGAAAGAAGGCAAAGAAAATACCCGAATAGAGTGCAAAGAAGCCAGCTCCTACAAGTCGATTGAACCCGGGAGAAAAACCGTTACGGGAATTGTAGTGCCACCTACCGTTCCAGGTAAGCAGTTCATAGACGATGGTCACCGCGAGGATAAGGAGGATCCAAGGCCAGTATGCACTCCAAAACATTGTAACGAATTGCCAAAACATCCCAGCTGTTGATTTGCCTGTCGCAGCTAGGAGTTGTTGCAAGAAATCTGGTGTAAAAATTGTGGTTGTTCCCATAAGCTCTTTAAAACGGTATCGCTACACTTCCTTCCTCAGGTTCCGGCTTCGTCTTATCTGATAACCCCTTTTTATCTTCCAGGCAATCATTTACCAAGACACAAAAAGCATCCAGCTTGTCAGTAGGTATCTCGCTTTTTTCGTATTGCATAATGATGTGTTGCGGTTTGCGATGTGCCTGCTCTTTCGGAAGTTTAGTGATGCCAAGCGCGTCTTCAAGCTCACCATCAATAAAAGTAATGTTCCGTGTTAAGTCGGAGGCGCTATCTCGAATCAAATCGTTCAGCTCTTTGTGTTCATTTAAGTCCTTATCGCTGTCGACAATTACAGAGTGACAGATACCAAAAGCGGTCATGAGATTCATAAAGCGATGTGTGTTGTACTTTCCCATCGTATCTATGACTGTAACGTCTCCCTCTGTGTATTTAAGTTTTCCATCACCAATTAGGCGTGCAATCAGTACTCGTTCGGAAGGTCCTTCAACGAGTAGTACATGCTTTGCGAAAAATAATCCTGAACGTTCAGGATCAAGCCATAGAAAATACTTTATCGCTTCCATTTCTGGCAAATAATCATCTGCACTCAGTCTTGCTTTGAGTGCTGGGTATTTTTGTGCAATGTCATTTAAAACCTGATTCGTCTCCACCACATGATTCCAGGTATCCTCGTCCACTTGCTTTATTTTTGTAAGTCCATCCGGTTTGTTTAATTTTATAAGTCCACGTAATTCATTGGCGTTTTTGCTAACGAAGTGAGGCGAGTGTGTTGAACACAGCACCTGAGTATCAGGTCGCTCAGCTAATTTTTGTAGACCATGCGATAAACTTTCTTGCTGTGGAGGGTGTAAAAATGCTTCAGGTTCCTCAAAAAGGATAAACGTATACTCGGGAGAAAACTCCTTCTTTTTTGTTACCTTTGCAGTTGTGTATTGGGCAGCAACATCAATTATGGCAAAAATGAATTGGCGCTGGAAACCAGAACCGTATTGCGAAATTGACTGTGTCTCGCCGTGATTTGAATCAGCAAATTCCTGTTCAATTAAGTTTTTTACAATCGAGGCAGATGTTGGCTGACTTATCTTCAGATGAAATTCTGCCCCCCATGGTTTTATTCGAGTATTCAATTCCGATTCAAGTCCTTCAATTGATCTGCCGCTAGCACCTTTATCCGTCTTTATTGCCGAACTAAACGCAGCAAAGTTCTTCTCAAATTGTGAGAATGCAGTGCTCTTTGCAATAACATCTTCTAAGACATCATTTAGTAGATCACGTAATGCTGATGGTCCACTTAGTTTTGCATGATCATCGACAGTACTGACGGCGGGAATGTAAACGAGTTTCCCAAATTTACCCAACTGTACCGACTTCGCGCCGTGAAAGGGTTCGTCATTTAGTGATCCATCACTTTTAAAAGCGTATACAGAATCCTGCATCTTATCTCCTGCAGGGTTCTTTTTGTCGGTAAGGAAATACTTCTTTACCTTAAGTTGCTCATTAGGTAGTTTGCAGTAATCGGGTAGAGAATCCCACTCGTCTTTGGCCAGTTGATACGTAAGCTCAATCCATGATTCACTCGCATCAGCGGGTGGAATCCAGCAAGCATCGCGATCCTTTTTAAACTTGTAGCCGTCTTTTTCGTAAAAGCAACGAATAGCATCGACTACAGCGCTCTTGCCGGCGTTATTCCCTCCGACCAATAGCGAATAATCGAGAAGTGAAAATCTCTCATCATGTAAACTTCTGAAATTGTGTACGCTCACTTCGATAAGTCGCATGAGAACATCTTACTCTTGCGAGTGTTGTAATGTCAACAAAAGTAAAGTATGATTTAAGGACCGGAAAACTATGAAAAACGAGCCAAAGACATACTACACACCAACGGAACTGGCCGAACTTCTGTCGGTCAATGTCATGACCATTTACCGGTACATCAAGGCCGGCCGGCTTGTCGCTCACAAGATCGGCAAGGAGTACCGGATTGATCGTATTGAGTTTGAGAGGTTTATGGCGAAAACCAAGACAAAATAATTTTATGAACGAAGCATATTCACGCGTAATTATCGATAAAAAACTCCGGGAAGCCGGATGGGATATTGAGAACTCCACTCAAGTTATTTTTGAAGACCATGGAGATGCCGGCCGTGCTGACTATGTACTCAAGGATACTTCGGGACATGCGATTGCTCTCATCGAAGCAAAACGTCCCGACATCGATCCGTATAGTGCAAAGAAACAGGCGTTTGATTACATCCAAGCGCAGTATCCAAAAATCAGATTTATTTATCTCGCCAACGATAAACTCGTGTACCTCTGGGATCTCGACGGTGGAGGTGATGCTACTGTCGTTCCAGCTTTTTTCTCGCAGGAAGATCTGATGCGTCGCCAAAGCTCGCGCTCAATGAACCTCGCAAAGAAGTTCAGTGAGGAACCGGTTACTTACGGGTATTTTGGTGACGTTGCTGATAATGTCACGCTCCGGCCATATCAACTTGACGCATGGAATGCCATCGCTGAAAACTACGACAACGGTAAGCGAGCTTTTCTTTTGGAGATGGCAACAGGTACCGGTAAAACGGTGCTGGCTTCACTAATTATTTCGCGCTTTTTGCGTTCTAATAACGCACAGAATGTTCTCTTTGTGGTGGATCGTAAGTCACTTGCAATACAAACCAAAAATACATTCGAGAGATTGCTTCGGGGGGTATCGTCAGTGGGAACTTACTGGGGTTCAAACCGAAAAAACCTCACTGGCTCGAATGTTGTGGTGGCAACTATCCAATCACTCACACTTCATGGCGGACGTGATTTCTCTCCAGGATACTTCGATTTGATTATTCATGATGAGGCGCATCGCAGTATCTATTCTCCTGAAGCCCGTGCAGCAGTTGATCACTTTGTTGGTGCAACCAAGATAGGTCTTACAGCAACACCGCGCGATTTCTTGAAGAACATTGATATCGAAAAGCTCGCAGAAAAGGATCCACGTAAACTAGAGCGTCGAGTTCAGCGAGATACCTATCGTTACTTCGGTTGTGATGATGGAGTTGCTACTTTTCGCTACACAATTCAAGACGGCGTTGCCGCAAAGTTCTTGATACCTCCGAAGTATCACAAGATGAACACTTCGATTACACAGCAAGCACTCTCTGAGGAAGGTATTACTGAACTCAATGACGTGGAGCTTGAGGAAGGTGAAAGTATCAAGATCCGCGATCTTGAAAAGAAAGTACACTTCCCAGTCCGCAATCGTCGCATGATGGAGGAATTTCTCGAGCATGCATTACGCACGCCGGATGGAGAAATTGGTAAGACACTTATTTTTGCCGTGTCGCAGGATCATGCACTAGCACTTGAGAAAATACTTAATGAGCTAAAACCCGAATACGGTGGTCGTTTTGCTATGACTATCACATCTCGTATTCCAGGTGCCCACGACATTGCGAAGGACTTTGCAAAAGACACGAACAAGCTCCCGCGCATTGGTGTGACAGTGGACATGCTCGCTACCGGTTTCGACTGTCCTGAAATCCTAAACATTCTCTTGGCCCGACCGATTTTCGACCCGATTACATATCAGCAGATCAAAGGCCGAGGTACGCGTCTTTGCCCAGAAATTAGAAAGAAGGAATTCGTCGTTTTTGACTTCTGTGGCGTCGTTGCTTACTTCGATGAAAAGTACGACTGGGAAGCTCCCGCAAAATTGGCCCGTGAGGGAGGTTTGACCACCAGTTCGACCGTTACAGCAGGTTCGGGAGATGTGGGCCCCGTTGAAGAAGATAAGGGGCTTTCCGGGCCTCGTGTGTCCCAAACTCCTGACGTAGTTCTGACCCGGGACGTAATAACCCTCCCGGAGGGCGATACTGTGGACCGAAACATGTACCGTGATGAGTGGGCTCGTGCGGTCCAGACCTTTATGGCAACAAAAGACAAGATGGTCGTCGAAGCCCTCGATGATCCAGATAAAGTCGAAGGATTGATCGAGGAGATTAATGCAAAACTCCTCAACAAGCCAAAGCTGTATTTTAACGAGGAGAATCTGCAAACATCTCATCGTATCGTTGCGGGAGTTCGCGAGTTTTTCTTGTCGGCTATCGGCAAACAACCACTTCCGACTCGAGAGGAGCAACTCGCTTCGTTCAAGGAAGCGTTGGTGAATAAGTTCGCACAAACAGACAATCCAGAAAATTCATTCAAGCGCGCTGTGATGGTTGAGTTCATTGCAGATCAAGCAATCTCAAACGACAAGTTCCGTACAACGGTTCAAGCAAATCCAACACTCGACTTTTTGCGTTGGGATGAATTCGCGCAAGCATACTCTGTGAGCGAGTGGCTAGCTATTTTCTCAAAAGAGGAGCTTACTGAGCTTGTGTCGGACATTTCAAACGCGAAGATCTTGACCCTATAAACATATGGATACGATTTCACTCTACAAACACAGAATTGATGCGCTGATGGATCTAATTTATGGGTCCGGCCAGGCCAACCATGCTGCAATTATTGAACAGCTAAATTATCTGTTGTTTTTGCGTGCACTTTCAATCAAGGATGATGAGGCAGAGTTGCTTGGAATCACCGACGAGAGTGAGAAGATATTCACTGGCGACCTTGTAAAGTATCGCTGGCAGAACCTACTCGCCCTCAATGCAGAAGACCTTTTCAAAACACTCGAGCAAGCATTTGAACTTTTACAAAAAAAATCTAGTAACGCGACCGTTAAACTTTTGTTTCGAAATGCTCACGTTAAAATTTACGACAGACCAACACTTCGTCGCGTGGTTCATGAAATAGAGGAGTTCGCCAAAGAACTCGATAAAGTTGCTCATCATGGTGACAAGGATGTATTCGGTGACATGTACGAATATCTGCTCTCAAAACTCTCTTCTGCTGGTACAAATGGTCAATTCCGCACACCACGTCACATCATCGATTTCATGGTGAAGGTAGTGGATCCAAAGAAAAACGAAACCATTCTCGACCCGGCATGTGGTACTGCCGGTTTCCTTGTTGCAGCATACCGTTACATCGCTGGCGAATACACCAGCGACAAAATGAAAAAAGCTGGTAGTCCTCGAGCTATGGACAAGCTGTCGGCAGATGAAAAGAAATTCCTGTTTAATCACATGTTTACCGGCTTCGATAGCGATGAGGACATGATCAAGTTCGGGATGATGAACTTACATCTCCATGGTCTTACTAAGTCGTATCTCGTTCGTCAAAACTCACTTACCGATACCACTGGAAACAAAGACAAATTCGATGTGATTCTCGCGAATCCTCCATTCGCTGGGAAAATCGACGAGGAAAGTGTCTCCGAGGATCTACGCATGGGAACCAAAGCGACAGAACTGCTCTTTTTGCGATTTATGATGGACCACCTTTCTTTCAAAGGTAAGCTCGCAGTGATTGTGCCTGAGGGCGTTGTTTTTAATGCCTCAAAAGCACACACAAAAGTCAGACAAATGCTTCTTGAGAAAGGGCTGTGGGCAGTCGTATCGCTGCCTTCTGGGGTGTTCAACCCATACGCCGGAGTTAAGACCAGTATCCTCTTTCTCGATAAGGAAATTGCAAAAAATAAAAACGAGATTGTCTTTGTAAAAATTGAGAATGACGGCTTTGATCTTGGCGCTCAGCGCCGACCTATCGACAAAAATGATTTGCCAGTAGTCACAGATATCTTAAACGCATGGAAATCAGGTAAAGAGATAGAGAGTAATCTGGTAAACATTGTTGAAAAATCGAAAATTGAGTCAGATGAGAACTATGGGTTGTCTGGTGATCGATATAAGGCAACCACTGATCACTCTGTTGCAAAGTGGCCGATGGTTGAGTTAGGAGAAATACTTGAATATGAACAGCCGACTAAATACATTGTTAAATCTGTCGATTATAAAGACGAATACGAAACTCCTGTTTTAACAGCCGGTAAGACCTTCATACTTGGCAATACAAATGAAACAGAGGGTGTTTTTCGGAATCGATTACCGGTAATTATTTTTGATGACTTTACGACAGCGACTAAATTTGTAGATTTTCCTTTCAAGGTCAAGTCCTCGGCAATGAAGATATTGCATGCAAAGAAAGAGGTGGCAGATCCTCGCTATGTATACTTTGCAATGCAAAACATTACTTTTAAATTTGCGGAGCACAAACGTTTTTGGATATCGGAATACTCGAAGATCAGAATTCCATTACCGCCACTCGAGGTTCAAAAGCAAATTGTTGCCGAGTTTGATGGTTATCAAAAAATCATCGATGGGGCTAAGCAGGTGGTTGAGAACTGGAAGCCGAGAATCGAAATTGATCCATTGTGGGAGAAAGTTAAATTTGGAGATGAAAAAGTCATGCAGATTATTGATGGAGATCGGGGCACAAACTATCCAAATAAAGAAGCGTTTAAGCCAGAAGGTTATTGTCTTTTCCTGAACACAAGCAATGTCAGAAAGGGTTCTTTTGACTTTTCAAAGTGTGATTTTATTACGAAAGCTAAGGATGAATTATTAAGAAAGGGAAAACTCGTTCGTGAGGATATTGTTCTGACAACAAGAGGCACACTCGGTAATTCTGCATACTACTCAGGAGACATTCCGTTTGAGAACATCAGAATTAATTCTGGCATGGTTCTTTTGAGAGCTAATTCGAAAGTACTTTTGCCAGAATATCTTCTTCAATTTTTGAACTCACAGGAATTTGTTGAGCAAGTTACGAACTTTATGTCTGGGAGTGCTCAACCTCAATTACCTATAAGGGCGCTCTCAGAAATCCAGTTCTCACTACCTCCTCTTGATGCTCAAAAACAAATAATTAAGCAAATTAAAACAGAACGTTCCTCGATTGAAGTAACTGCCCAACTCATTTCCATTTTTGAGCAGAAAATTAAGGACCGGCTAGCAAAACTCTGGTTGTCTTAAGTGTTTTTACATCGAGAAAATTATTCACTAAAAATCTCATGAGCAAGAAGAAACAAACACAAGAGATACTGCCATGGACGAATGGCGAGCTAGAAACCCTACTAAAAGGGGTTATTGCCCATGGGACTGAGATGGCAAAAATAGATTTTAAAACAGAAATCGAAACCGCCACAAACGAACAGAAAGCTGATTTACTGAAAGACATAATTGCTATCACCAATACCTACGACAGCAACTACGAAGATCACGGATTTATTATCTATGGAGTGAAGGCAAAAGGTATTATTGGGATCACTCACACAGAGTCGGACACAGATAAATTTCAGAACCATGTAGAGCAACTTCTCAAGACATACATCTCGCCTATGCCTCAGATTTATGTCTTAGGTTTTGAAACTAAAGACGGTAAAAAGTGGGGCGCGATTGTAATTCCTCCTCGGAACAATAAGCCACACATGTTCTTCAAGGATTTATTTTGTGCAGATCGCTCGCGTTCGAGAAAAAAGGGAGAGTGGTTCGTGCGACGTGGGTCAACAACTGATCCTGGGTTACCCGAAGATCTTGCGATAATTAGTCAAAGACAAACAGAGCAACTCCTAGAACCATTACGCGAAAGCATCAGAACTCTACAGTCCCGGGTAGCAAAAACGGAGGACCAGTACAACAGCGCGTTGTTTAAGCTCGTGGAGCGAGCTGTTTCAGCTATTCCAGATAAGGAAGTGCGGAAACCGGAGGGACCGGAAGATCTGCAAATCGAGGTTAGTGACACCATAGATGTCGGTGAGTCGCTTGGCATGGATCTGCCGACACGCATCAAACACAAACTGCGCACCCCGAAAAATGCAATTGCTGAGGATCTTATCTCAGAAGCAAAACGTCTTCGGGAATATCTCGACGGAGCTGACACTGGTCTTCCGTGGGCGCCTCAACTCAAAGACCCGGAAGGAAATAAAAAAATCATATCTAGTGTTGAAGAAAGGACTCAGTCACTGCAACTTTCGATTGCAGCCATAATGCTCAATGACACTAAGGGTGAATATACGGATGCACTTTTACGCTCACTCAAGATACTGGCAAAAGCAACAGAAGTGCCGAGTGGTGTGCAATACAACAGGATTGGAGAGGGTTTGCGCTATTACCCACTCATGTTGATTCTCTACACAATTTTTATATGTGGAGTTGCGGCAAATCGGGGCAGTGTATTGAAACAGGTCTTGGACGTTCCGATAAAACATCACAGGAGGGGTGGTGCAACGTCGCCAATTACGGATGCTTACTTTTTCTCGTATGAAGCGAAAACATTGATTAATGATGCTTATGCTCAACGTTGGTGTGAGCCAATCGCACAAAGGGTACGACAGGTTCTCAGTGACAAAATAGCTGAGTTAATCACAGAATTCTCTGAACCGGAGTATTTCTTTAGGGGTGAGTTTGTACTCGCTTTGACTAACATCGACAAGGGCATGAGCGCCGGAGAGGAAGTCGACCACAGGGTTCCGTTGGGTGGCTTGTATCTCTACATGCACGAGGCGCACGATCCGATAATGGAGTTTATAGCTGAGAATCCCGACTGGTTCGCTAAGCTCTACGGCCACCCCCTAAATGAGATACTTGATATGTTTGATCGCAATGCCCACAAGATGGCAGGATCAGGATGTATCGCCATCGGTATGCATGGGATAAAGACGGCCCAGGCCTACCAAGAAATGCTTCAGAAAAGAGCTAAAAAACCATAAAGGTCGGAATAGGAAAAAGTGGTAAAAGTCGGAGACCTCCTTATAAAAAAATCGTTATTTATCAAAGTATTTTCAAAATGGACTCCCGACTTTTACCGAATAAAAACAGGGTTTTCTAGTTCGGGGTTTGCTGGGTTGTCGGCTTCGGTGCGTCAGTGGCAACCGACCAGGCCAAAGCAATAACCCATCCAATCAACGTCCATCCCAGAAACAGATCGAGCACGAAGATCGACATGGTGTTTGTGCGTCTCCGTATAATCGCGATTGTTGTTGGAAGAAAATAACCTAAAGTGCACAAGCTGAGCAATACAGCCAAAGAAACACGTACGAATTTCATAATTTTCTAGCGGGTTTTTTAATCGACGGAGTGAGCCCAAATAATCAAAGGGCTCCTGGCCATCGCGATCCGACCTTTCGGCCAAACCCATACCTGTTTCCAGATATGACCCGCTAGAGTGACTCTGACCAGGAGTCCTTTGATCTCTAGCGGGTATTTAGCGCCATGCCTGCTGGAGCAAACCAACAGGTTTAGGCAATGTGACTAACACCGATAATTATTGCATTTTTTTGATGTTTTTGGAAGTGTACCTGCTTTAGAATCGGGCAAAATCTAAAAATCATGAAAGTATAAAGTTCATACCGGAAAGTTCGACAAGGATCGCTGGGAATACCTTTAATCTAAGCCATTTCATCTACGACTCTCTATAACTTTCTGGGATAAGTGGGGCCTAACTTTCCACCATAAGATGGGCATAAAAAGCACATACTGCTTCGCACTTTCTTATTGATGTAATCTCGTTAAAAATGTAAACTAAAGTAAAGTTATGAAAGGAAAGAAAGCTAAAACAGAAGCAGATCTTGATGAGTTTACGCATGATGACGTAATTGACTCAACAAGTGCTCAAGACAAAGCATGGAAGTACTTAAAGGGACTTAGCGAAGACCCTAGTTTTCTGCAAAAAATAAGGCGCATCAGAAAAAAATACAACCTCCCTTCAGATGGGATCCTAGAAGTTCTCCAGACAAAATCTGAAGCCACTGGTAAGGAAATAATCAATTTACCTGAACATTTATCTGGGACAGATTTTGAAAAAACTATAGATCTCTTTACCAAGGAATTAGGTCTAAGTTGGACTTGGTCAGATGTAATCCAGTATTACGTAACATATAATCGTTGGCTCAACATTTGGTCTTATGGAGGATTAGTACAAGTGGATGATTTGAATGAGTACATAAACGGACCATTTCGCTACGAAGGTGATGAAGAGGGATATCTGGAATATGTAAAGTCGATTCTGGAAGAACATCCTATTGCAATCACTGTAAGCCCTTATGCTACCTTAAGAGATATGCTGGATTTTTTGAAGAAAACCTATAAAACTCACATCGAACCTCTTCAAAATAAATACAAAAATGCGAATATAAAGCTAGGGAAAATGAGAAAGAGGAATACCTCTGTTCTTGAACGTAATCAATTCATATACAAAAACAAACATATTGGAAGCAAAAAATTAATGGGTCTAATCAGTGACAAATTCGGTGAGGTTCTAGATTACACCTATATCGATAAAATAATCTCTGACGAGAAGAAAAAAAGAAAATAAGTGTGCACAGATAATTTCTGTGTTCATTTAGTTTTCTATACGCCATTTTTCGAAAGAACTAATCTGATGCTAAGCATCAGGTTTTTTGTTTATGGCACTCAAAAAAAGCACAACCGAAAAATTAAAAACAATCGTAGAGAAGGACTACGGTGTTTTGCTGACCGACGAACAAACAAATGAACTCGGTGCAACATTGTTGCGACTTACTCGACTAGCACTTTCAAACTCTATTAGCAAAACACAGAGTGTGCAGAATGGACTTCTTCCGAAAGGAGCTCATTCTGCAGTCCCTGTGACTGCGGACAATCGAGAAGCGACGCGGTAGTCAGCGAGTCCGCGTGAAAACAAAACCGGCTGAACACAAGGTGCTCTCCTGTAGGCCGAATGACTTGCAGGAAAAATTAACACCGAGGGGTAGCGTTTACCATTCGTCCCTCGGCTCGAGGAGAGCATCTTGAACAGATGGAGTAAGGGCAAGTTCAAACTCGGGCGGCACACTCCAATGCCGAAACCACACCCGAAGAAAACGGTAGGATCGGAAATCCGTCTTGCGCCCGAAACCATCGCTTGTCGTACACAACTGAATCATTTTGCTCGTTAAGGTCGAGGAAGCTCTCTTAATTAACACTTATCCACTGTTTCCTGAGGAGATCGAGCAAAATGGAGTGGTTATGGTCGACCCTAAGCTGGATATAAAAGAACATTCTCGGTACTGTCTTAATTAACAAGTATTTAACAACACTAATATGAAAAAACTAACAAACGAAATCATATACCGAGGATACGCACGCAAGTCGACAGAATCTGAAGATCGACAAGCATTGTCAATCGAGTCGCAAGTGTCAGAGGACATCAAGATCGCATCTATGCACAGTGTCGCACTTGATGAGAGTGACATTTTACGCGAATCAAAATCTGCAAAAAATGCGTTTGCCAGACCTGTGTTTGAACAATTGATTAAAAGTATCGAGGATGGAGAGGTTCAGGGTATTGTCGCATGGCACGCTAACCGTCTTTCTAGAAATGCCATAGATGCAGCACGACTGGTGGACCTTTTCGATCAAGGAAAATTGATCGAAATCGTAACTCAGCAACAGGTATTTCGAAATACTCCACAAGATAAATTCATGCTCACCCTCTTTTGCAGTCAGGCAAAAATGGAAAACGACAACAAAAGTATTGATGTGAGACGAGGTTTACTGAAGAAGTGCGAAATGGGATATCCGCCGGGTGTGGCAAAAGTAGGATATGTAAATGATTATGGCGAGAAAGGTAAAAGAAGCATTCTACCGGATCGGGAGCGGTTTGAGCTCGTAAAAAAACTCTGGGAAATGTTTTTGACCGGAAAGTATTCTGTAAGAAAACTCCTCGAATACTCAGACAAGACACTCGGTCTCCGCACCATCCAGCGCAGTAAGGAGGGTGGTAAGCCGGTAAAACTCTCGCGCATCTACGACATGCTCAAGGATCCGTTCTACGCTGGATTTTTCTACGCGAAGGACGAGCACGGAACACCAGTAAGATACTCGGTAAATAGCTCGGTCCCTAGAATGATTACGGAGGAGGAATACTGGAGAGTTCAGGCAATGCTTGGCAGACAAGGCCGTCCCCGGCCGTCAGTTAACAAACAGACCTTTGCATATTCAGGGTTAACAAGGTGTGGATCGTGCGGAGGTTCTGTAGTTGCTGAACACAAACACCAACTCATATGCCCCGTATGCAAAAAGAAATTCGCTTACCCTAACAAAACACAATGCCCGGGGTGTTGCACAGATATTGATAAGATGGATAACCCAACATATCTACATTACATCTACTATCACTGCTCAAAAAAGAGGTCACCTGACTGTCCAGAGCGGTCCGTCTGGGAAGAAGACATAGACGAATTCATGGCGAATCACACCCAAAATAAACTGCAAATCTCTCCGGCGCTTCGAGATTGGTGCCTAAGTAACTTTGAGGAGATCCTAGTGGAGCAGAAAAAAACCAAGTTAGACATTCAGCTTTCCTGGGAACGTGAACTGGGTAAAAAGCAAAAGGAGTACGATGAGCTCTTGAAGATGAAGATGCGTGGCGCGATCGATGACGATGACTTTCTGCGACTCAAAACGACAATCAAGGCAGAAATAGAACAGGCCGAGAAAGCATCAGCTGGTATTGATGGTATTAGTACCGAGAAGATCTTGGACGAAGCACGGCGGACATTCAACCTCATGGTCGAAATAGCGGACATATTCAAAAATGGAGGATATGAGGAGAAAACTGACGCACTTTCGGAACTCGGTTCGAACCTGACGCTAAAAGACAAAATACTCAATGTTCGCAATAAAAAACTAATAGAGATACTCGAAAACGGCCTGTTTGAAGCAAGGGAAATAAATAAGGCGTTCGAACCTAGAAACAGTGAGGCAGATAAAGACAAAACCGGCGCTTTCGCGTCGGTCTGTCCAACTTTGCTCCGCAGGTAGGACTCGAACCTACAACCAACTCCTTAACAGGGAGCTGCTCTACCATTGAGCTACTGCGGAATATGTTTTATTCCCTCTTAATAACTTCTTGCTGAAGCTACTGCGCCGCGCGCCCGCCAAAGCTGAGCTTGGCGATGCGGGCGGGGAATATGTAATTTTTAAATTACATTCGTGATTTTAGAATATTTTTAAGATATTTTCAACACTTCTTGAAAATTGTCTTTTGCCGACATTTTGTTTCTTTTTTCGTGTCCGCATTTTACGCAGCGGTGAGTTAAGACATACTCCCCTTTCTCCGTTTCCACTTTCGCCGGTTTCATCATTCCACTGCATTCCGCCGCCCGGTCGCCCGGATTTATGTCAACATGTTTGCTCCAAAGGCAAGACGGGCAATGATTGGTATAACCATCGCCTTTAACCTCTTCGCCGCAGTTGCCGCAAATGAAGTCTTCGATTGTGCGTTTGAAATTAGTACCCATTTTCCAAAATTTCGTTATTGGTTTGGAGCTCCCAAAGTTTTTTGTAAATTCCGCTGTCCTGAGTAAGAAGCTCCTCGTGCGTCCCCTCCTCAATTATTTTGCCGTTGTCCAAAACCACGATTTTGTCCGCCTTCATGACGGTGGAGAGCCGATGCGCTATGGCGATGAATGTTTTGCCCTGGGCCAGTTTTTCCATTGAGTCCTGAATGAGCCGTTCCGATTCGGAATCAAGATGACTGGTCGCCTCGTCAAAGATTATAATCTTGGGATTGAGCAAAAAGACTCGGGCGATGGCCAGACGCTGTTTTTGCCCACCGGAAAGTTTGACCCCTCTTTCTCCCACGACGGTATCGTATCCTTTTTCCAGCGATATGATGAAGTCGTGCAGATTGGCCAGCTTAGCGGCCGTTTCTATTTCTTCCTTGCCTGCGTTTTCTAAAGGATAACCTATGTTGTAGCCGATGGTATTGTTGAACAGTATTGGCTCCTGTGGCACGATGCCGATATTGCGCCGCAAGTCTTCTTTTTTGATTTTACTTATATCAAATCCGTCCACCAAAACCTGCCCCTCAATGGGGTCGTAAATTCTCAAAAGCAATTTTGTAAGCGTCGTCTTTCCGGAACCGGAACGCCCCACCAAAGCGGCAGAAGAACCGCCTGTAACGGTTAAAGAAATATTTTTCAATGCTTCCTGCCCGTCGGGGTAAGAAAAATAAATATTTTTAAATTGTACCTCGCCTTTTCGGCAGGAGAATTCCAGCGGCTTTTCCGGCTCAAGCACCACCAACGGATAATCCAGAATGGCAAAGTAATCTTTGAGGTCAACGTAGTTTCTCAAAATCCCCCTGAACCTGAACATTATTTTTTCTATATTGGGAAAAATCTGAGACATAAAAGTGAACACCAACACGAAGTCGCCGACTGATATTTTCTTGTCCGCCACATCCCGGCCGAGAAACGCCAGCATTGCGATAATGGCGGCAGCGGAGATCATGCGGACAGAGAAGTTCATTTTCCGAAACGACAGATAAAGATTCCACAACGAAGACCGCCATCGTTCAAAAGCTTTTTCCAGGTTGGCTGTTTCCTTCCTTTCATTAGCGAAATATTTTACTGTTTCGTAATTTACCAGATTGTCGGCGATAAGATGTGATATGTTGTCATCGTCTTTGATATGTTCAGCCCTCATCACCATGTTTTTTCTTATGAAATAAATTGAAGACAAAATGATAAAGACGATGCCGGCGAAAAACACGGCAAGCAGCTTCGGGCTTATAAGAGAGAAGGCTAGAGCGGCGACGATCAGCCTCACAAAGTCGTCAATGAATTCTCCGTTCAGATCCTGGTCCATGTTAGAAAAAGCGCCGTCGCCTCTTTTGAACTTGCTTATCAACTCACCCGATTTTTTGGTGGAATGAAAGGCAAAATCAAGATTCTGCAAATGGCGGAATATCTTCATTTTGGAGTCGGCAAGCGCCGGTATGAAATATTCTCCGCCAAAAAATCCGGACAGATTGCCGAAAAAAATCATCCCTATTCTGGTCGCCCCGTAGACCCCCGCCACCGTGAGAAAAACGGACAAAGTAAGATTGTAAAAATTATCCACTATATAGCGGTAAATAAACGGCATAAAACTGGCCAACAACGTGGAGAGAAAAGCGCTTATAACAGCGGGGATAAAGTACCATTTATATTTCCATATAAACGAGTAAAAAACGAGAAAAGTTTTCATAAGTCGCCCTTATTTTCTCATATTCTTGCCAAAATGCCAAATTAACTATATTTTTAAGGACGTTATGACAAAAGGTTTCTGGAAAACAATTCGACAAGCTCAGCGTAAAAACAATCCGCCAAAGTGGCCGATTTTGGCGTTGGCGCCGATGGCGGACGTCACCGACGCGGCATTCCGCCGGATTATCGCGAAGTACAGTAAAACAAAAAATGGCGCGCCCTACATCACTTTTACGGAATTTGTTTCCTGCGATGGGCTGTGCTCTGAAGGCAGAAAAAATCTCCTGCCACTGTTGAAATTTTCTAAAAAAGAAAAGCCGATAGTGGCGCAAATTTTCGGCGCCAAACCGGAAAATTTTTACGAGTCAGCCAAGCTGATAAAAAAACTCGGTTTTGACGGCATAGATATCAACATGGGTTGCCCGGACAAAAAAGTTATCAAGCAGAGTGCCGGGGCATCTTTAATAAATAACCCCCGACTGGCGCAAAAAATTATTTTGGAGACGAAGCGTGGAGCGGGCCGTTTGCCCGTTTCCGTCAAAACCAGAATCGGCTACAACCGATACGACAAAAAAGAATTAAAAAAATGGCTGATTGCTCTTCTAGAATGCGAGCCGGCGGCCATCACCATCCACGCCCGGACAAAAAAAGAAATGTCGCTTGTCCCAGCCCGATGGGACATCGTCGCCGAAGCGGTGAAAATCAGAGATGAATTTTGCGGTTCAAAACCGGACAAAACTTTGATACTGGGCAACGGCGATGTCCAAAGCGTCGCGGAAGCTTATGAAAAAGCGGAACAATACGGCACTGACGGAGTAATGATCGGCCGGGCGGTTTTCGGCAATCCGTGGCTGTTTGCAGAAAACCGACCGTGCCAGGAGCCCGCAAAGCCGGTCACCATGGCAGGTCGGTTTTCCAATGCCGAAAATTTTGCAGTCCTGCCTGGTTGTTTTCATCCTGGAAGGTCGGCAAAATTTTCGACACGGATATCTGTCCTTCTTGAACACACTAAATTATTTGAAAAATTAAATAAAAATAAAAATTTTGACGTGATGAAAAAGCACTTCAAATCATACGTCTCCGGCTTCATCGGCGCTAAAGAATTACGAATCAAGCTAATGGCCTGCAAAAACGCGAAAGAGGTTGAGGTGGTTTTGAAAAACAAAAGGGCGCCGTTTTCATTTTAATTTAAACAGCGCCCTGTTTTTGCGTTGGAGGATATTGGTTTAACGGCACTTAACTTGGCTTGGCTTGAGGACCAAAAGTTTCGCCTAACCACCTTGCGAACAACTTAGACCCTTCTTTAAACCTTTTCATAGCCTCACCATCATCAAGCATATCAACATTACTCCTTACGCAGCCGCCCATATATGGTGACGCGTTACCAAAACGACATACGCAAAACCCAAGTATTTCACAGTCGGAAACGATTCCATTGTCTATCTTGTCAAAAACATGTCTTTGAGAAACACCAATATCGCAGAATTCTTTCATAAAACTACTTTCCTCTTTCTCCTTACGGTCTTGATAATACAAAAGCGTCTCAAAATCTCTTTTGTATCTTTCGGGAATTTCAACGCTAACCAACCTGTTGATTTTTTCCTTTATTTCAACGGCTCGCCGGTGGCATGTTTGCAGCGCGCTTAACGCCCTGTCCTTATAATTACTGGCGGTCCCCATTTCTGGAGAATATTCTATTCTGCCGGCAACAATTCCTTTATAGAAGAAATATCTCTGTTTCAAAGCAACCATTCCTTTTGTATAAACATCTATATATCGGTCTTCAACGGCAGTTGATTTTCCAAGTTTTACCAAAGACCCATAAGCGCCCATCCTGTCATTCAATTTTTTTAACAAATTAGCGAATCTATTAAAAACGTAAGGACGATAGTATCGCATATCCAACCCTCCTAAAAAATTTTCAAACAACAAAATATAAGCACACGCTTAATTTTTCTTAGTTCAAATTAGCATCGGCAGCGTCAATTATCAACCTTGTTAAATATTCGCTGAACTTGTTTTCTCTTCCATCAACTTATTCAGAATTTTCTTCACCTCCTCCATGCTGGCCGGATCGTGGATGGAGACGGCTTTGACCGGCTTGCCGGCCTTTCTAAGCTCCATCATTTTTTGCTTTAAAGTTTTCTCGTCAACCAAGTCGCTTTTGGCCAGGAAAATATATTCCGGTTTTTTAACAAGCGCCTCGTTGTAGGTCATCAGTTCTTTGACGACGATGTAATAATCTTTAAGCGGATCCTCCGATTCCGCCGAGATGAGGTGGAACAAAACTTTGGTGCGCTCAACATGGCGCAGGAATTTTATACCTAGCCCTTTTCCGGCGGAAGCGCCTTCAATAAGTCCGGGGATGTCGGCCAAAACCAGATCGTAATAGACTCCGAGGTGCGGCTCCAGAGTGGTGAAGTCATAATTGGCCACCTTGCTCTTGGCGGCAGTCAGTTCATTGAGCAGACTGGACTTTCCGGCGTTGGGAAAACCGATCAAGCCCACGTCAGCGATGAGCTTTAGCTCCAGCCGCAAAGTAAAACCTTCTCCGGGCAATCCTGGCTGGCACTGCCTCGGACTGGTATTTTTGCTGCCGCGGAAATGCCAATTGCCATGCCCGCCGAATCCGCCCTCGGCCACCAAAACCCTTTCTCCGATTTTCGTTATTTCCTGGTCAGCGCCTTTATCCAGATTATGAATCACCGTTCCGACGGGAACTTTCAAAACAACATCCTCGGCGGCGGTGCCGTCGTTGAGCTGTTTCTTGCCGTTCTCGCCGTCTTTGGCGACAATGTCTTTTTTGTAGCGAAATTGCTTGAGCGCGCCCAGGTCGGACACGCCTTCCATATATACGCTGCCGCCGTTGCCTCCCCTGCCGCCCGTCGGCCCCAGCGTCATCAGGTTTTTGTTGAAGTAAACCCCGCCCTTGCCGCCCTTGCCAGCTTTGACTTTGATTGTAACATCGTCTATAAGCATAATACTCGCATTATGAAGGGAAAAAATTTCAATGTCTATAAACCGGTCGGAATTTCGCCTTTGGACGCGGTAAAAATTTTGAGGCAAAAACATCCGGAAACGGAAAAAGAAAAAGTAACTTACGCCGGACGGCTGGACCCTTTGGCGGAAGGTGTTTTGATTTTGCTGGTCGGCGACGCCATCCAGCAAAAAGAAAAATACCTCAAACTGGATAAAGAATACGAAGCCGAAATTTTGTTCGGCTTTAAAACGGATACTTACGACATTTTAGGACTGCCTCAAAAAATTCGCCAGCCGCTGCCAATGTCAAGGTTCAACCTTGACATTGGGTTGGGAAAATTTCTGGGAAAAAATAAAATGCCGCTTCCGCCCTACTCCTCTTACAAAATCAAAGGCAAGCCGCTTTTTGAATGGGCGCGGAAAGGAAAGCTCAAAGAAATAAAAATCCCGGAAAAAGAGATTGAGATTTATGAAATTAAGTTGCTGGAGCTGAAGAAAGTCGGCTCGGAAAAGCTTCTGGAAAAAATTATCAAAAAAATAAAAGTCGTCCAAGGCGACTTCCGTCAGGAAAAAATACTCTCACAATGGCAAGAAAAAATCCTTCCTAAAATTTGCTATCGCTTAAAACAAGAAGGATTTTGGGTGGCGAGAATAAAAATAAAATGCTCCAGCGGAACATATGTCCGATCCATCGCTCACAAACTGGGACAAAACCTAAAAACCGGAGCGGTTTTACTGGGACTTAAGCGTACAAAGGTGGGCAAGTTTGATATAAAAGATTCTATTGACATTCGACGTCAATAGTTAAATCTAAAAAGAAGAGAACTTCTTGATGCTATCGCAAAGTCCTTTTGTTTACAATGTCAAGGTTCAACCTTGACATTGGGCTATTGTCTTTATCAACCTCTGGGAGCTTGCAAAATATTAAAAAATAAGTAGAATACTCTTTATTAAGAAACCGCGCGTAAATAATCAAATAACCGCTTCCCAATTAAGGGTCATTGGCAACGACAATGAAAATTTAGGCGTTATAAGCCTCGCCGAAGCGCTGGACAAAGCCAGAGAAGCCGGCCTGGACTTGATAGAAATATCGCCCACGGCCAATCCGCCGGTGGCCAGGATAATGGACTTCGGCAAATACCTTTACCAGCAGCAGAAGAAACAGAAAGAAGCGGCCAAAAAAGCGCACGAGGTGGAAATAAAAGGAATTCAGATAGGTTTGGGCACGTCGCTCCACGACCTGGAGATGCGGGCCAAGAAAATAGACGAGTTTCTTAAGGAAGGCAACCGCGTCAAGATAGACCTTATCCTGCGCGGGCGGGAAAAATATCTGGACAAGAATTTCATCGGCGAAAGAATGACCCGGATATTGAATTTAATAAGCGAAAAGTATAAAATGGCCGACGGTCCGAAGAAGAGTCCCCGCGGCATGACGGCCACGATAGAAGTTTCAAAATAACAACACCAATATGGCATTTAAAACAAACAAATCATACGCAAAAAGGCTGAAGATAACCAGGAACGGAAAAATCCTGGGTAGAAAAGCCGGCCACGACCACTTCAACGCCAAGCAAAGAAGAAAAAACCAGCTGAAGCAAAAAAAGCTGCAGCCATTCCAGATGGACAGAAAAGACATCGGCACATATCTGCCGCATAATTAATGGCTTGGCCTGAATTTTACGAGTTTTGCGAAGTTAAGGTAATATTTTGAAAATTATACAGAATTATTAGCAGATTATGTGCGGGGTGCGCAATTTTGTAAATTGCTCGCAGACTCGCAAACAAAATTGGCATATGACAAGAGTAAAAAAAGGCGTTCACGCCTTAAAAAGAAGGAGAAAAATATTGAAGCAAACAAAGGGTTTTAGGCATGGCCGCAAATCCAAAGAAAGGATGGCCAAAGACGCTTTGCTGCACGCCGGCAAGCACGCTTTCCACGACCGGAGAAAAAAGAAGAGGAACATGCGGGCGCTGTGGCAGGTGAAGATAAACGCCGCCGCCAGAACAGGCGGATTGTCCTACAGCAAACTCATCAGCAAGCTCAAGAAATCGGAAGTGGCTTTGGACAGAAAAATCTTGGCCCAGTTGGCCGAGTATCACCCTCAAATATTTTCCAAAATCGCGGCTATGTAATTCAAACTTGGAAGCTAAACTTCCAATTGGAAGTTTAGCTTCCAAGTTTCCGGCAACAATCACCTTAAAAAACGACCCCGCCAATCGGGGTCGTTTTTTTATTTACCCGCAAACCCCGCAACAATATCCCAGATATTATAAGCCACCGCCGCGATGATGCCGGCAAGCACCGCCATCTCCCAACCCCGTCTTAACTTTATTTTCTTATAGTCTATCTCCGCGATGAGGTCGCTTTTGTCTCCGTCTTTGAGAATCTTTACCATCTTTCTCCTGATAAGGGTTATAAATATTCCCAGAGCTCCCATGCCCAAAGAGCCGATGATACTAAGCATCATCACCAAACCTCCTTCCCTTCCGATGTAATATAAAATCACAGGAGGAACCGCCGCCGCCAGAAGAGCCGCGAATTGGGGCATTTTGTAGTCGTACATAAAGATATTTTTTACGTCTATGGCCAGGGCGATATAAGAAGTGAACACGGCGAAGAAACCGATAATTGAGCCAATGGCCAGCGCCTTGCCGCCCAAAACAGACACCATGCCGGATAAAGCGTCCTGGCTGACCATGCCCCCATTGACGCCCAGCACCGCGGCCACGAAAATCAGGTAAAAAAACGCCGCCAGAAACAGGCTGACGATTATCACCTTTTTGTATTTGCTTATCGGTTGGCCGGAAAATATGTCCCGCACCGCCGGTATGACGGAAAATCCGCTTAAAGAGAAAAGCCACACGCCGTACGGCAACAGCCAGTTTTTGTTTAAAAGATAAGGCGTTCCGTTAAAGAAATTATCCAGCCTTATTTCCGGCGCGGCCACGTATAAAAGATAAGCGATAAAGCCGAAAACGGGTACGGTGAGGATAAAGTTTATCTCCCCTATTTTGCTTAAACTCAAGGAAGCCAAAACGCCCCCGACGATAAAAAAGAATATGGAGAAAAACTCGTCCGTCCGGCCGTTGAACAAGTCAAAAAAATTACCCAGGAAAATTCCTCCAAGAAGTCCGTAAACAAGCAAGGAACCGTAAGCGGCGCCAAGCGTGGTTATAAACGCCAGCTTCTCGGCTTTTTTACCCAGATACATCCGGGTGTAGCCGGTGATGCGGTGAACTCCTTTGGTGTAATAAGAAACCTCGCCGTACCAAAGGTGCAGAAGCAGGATTATAAGAAAAGAAACGACGAGCTGGAAATTGCCCCAGAACAGTCCGGCTTTGGAAAAAGCGTAAGGGAGGCCGAACATGCCCGCCCCCACGATCATTCCGACCATCAAACCTATTCCTTTTATATACAGCCTGGGCATTGGGCGGTAGAGTCTTTTTCTTTTTTGACCATTTCTATTATTCTTGCCACCAGTTTTTTGGGGTCCTTGTCGTATATAACTTTGCCGTTGCCGCGGTGCGATTCGTTCAATATTTTTTGGATGAGCTCGTCG
Source organism: Candidatus Paceibacter sp. (assembly GCA_013360865.1). Classification (NCBI taxonomy): domain Bacteria; kingdom Bacillati; phylum Minisyncoccota; class Minisyncoccia; order Minisyncoccales; family Candidatus Paceibacteraceae; genus Candidatus Paceibacter; species Candidatus Paceibacter sp. Next base: position 56,828 of record JABWAS010000005.1, on the reverse strand, counting down.
GTCTCCCAGTCGCCCTGCAAAACTCCTATCGGCTTGTTGTCCTCAAAGGCGATGGTGAACTCGTTGAGCGTGCCGATTCTGCCGCAACCGACGATGACGGCGTCGGTGGAACGGGTAAGCAAAAGGTTGCGCCCGGCGTAACCGGTGCCGGTAAAAATTATCAGGTCCATGAATTCCAGCGGCAGGCCGTATTTCTCCACGTGCTCTTTCTCCGTTTCGGCCGGAGAAATGCCGATGGAAACGCCGCCCGCTTCTTTGGCTCCCTTGGCCGACCAAAACGGAAATCCGGTGGTGGCGCCGGTCACCAGGACGGCTCCCTGACTTACTATTTCTTTCCCCACGTCCTGGCCCAATTCCAAAGCGTCCATGCCGCAATGGCCCGTTTCCGCCGCTCCGGAAACGCAAATTTTTATCTTAAGATGAGGATGTCGTGTTTCATTCATAAAAATTAAAATTTAATTAGTGTTTTTAACTCTTTTTTCCTTAATTTTGATTTTTGAATTTCTTTATTATATCTCAACCGTGAAAGATTCTCCAATCTGCGGAGCAACAGCGTCCACTCCCAGGTAATCTCTTATCCGCTGGGTCAGAAAAAGGCTTGATTTAGGCTCGCCGTGGGCCACAAAAACTTTCTTGAGCGTGTCAACCGACTTGCCGACGAAATCCAAGAGGCCGTTGGCGTCGGCGTGGGAAGAATAACCGCCGATTTTCTCCACACTGGCTTCCACCGGCACTTCCTCGCCCATAATTTTTACCAGTCTCGCCCCGTCCTGCAGCATCCTGCCCAAAGACCCGGCGGCCTGATAGCTCACCAGCAGCAAAAAGTTGTTTTTATGGGGCAGATAATTTTTAAGGTGATGCAGAATCCTGCCGCCGTTGCACATGCCCGCTCCGGCGATAATCACTTTCGGCGCCGGAACGCCGGAAATGTTTTTTGATTCCTCGGTGGACAAGGTCATTTTAAGGCCGGGAAAGTTGAACAAGTCGTCGCCTTTTAAAATTTCATTCTTCGCTTCGCCGCTGTAAAAATTGACGTGATTTTTGTAAACTCCGGTGGCGCCGATTGAAAGCGGGCTGTCCAGAAAAATGGAAAGCTTCGGCACCCGGCCGTTTTCCACTAAATTATTCATCTGGTAAAGCAGTCTTTGCGTTCTCTCCAGAGAAAAAGCGGGGATCATCAGAACGCCGTTGTTCTTCACCGTCTCCTCAATCATTCTTTCCAGCTTGATGTCGGCCTCCGAGGAATCTTCGTGCAGTCTGTCTCCGTAAGTGCTTTCCACCACCATGTAGGCCGCGTTTTTGGCTTCTTCCGTCGGGTTAAGCAGCGGTTCGGGAGAATTGCCCAAATCGCCGCTGAAAATTATTTTTTTAGATTCAGGGTTTCCTGCGCCGGAAATTTCCACGAAAGCCGAACCCAGGATATGTCCGGCGTCTTTGAGTTTGATGGAAAATTCTCCGACCGCGAAATCTTCCCCGTAATTTTTCGTTTTCCATAAAGCCATCGCGTTTTCCACGTCCGCTTCGGTGTAAATAAGGCTGTTTTTGCCGTTATGTTTGGCCTCCTTGCTTAAAACTCCGATGCTGTCTACCAGCATCAGCCTGGCAAAGTCCCTGGTGGGCGCGGTGGAATATATCTCGCCTTTAAATCCGTCTCTGACCAGTTTGGGAATTCTGCCGATGTGGTCCAAGTGGGCGTGAGTGACGATAAGCGCGTTCAGCGATTGCGGCTCGTAAGGAAACGGCTCGTTATTCCTTTCCTCCCCGATTTTCGTCCCCTGGAACAGACCGCAGTCAACGGCTATTTTGGAGCCGCCCGGACCGGAAACCGATTCCACCACGTAATTTGAACCGGTCACCTCCCCCGTTCCGCCGAAGAAACTTATTTTTACTTTACGCTTATTGTCTTTTTTTTCTTTCATATAAAAATTTCAGCGATATTGTCAGACCGCCCAGCAAATCCACCAGCAAATCCTTGAGCGTGTCCAGCAAGCCGCCCTGTTCCAAAAGCTGGATGTAATTGTTTTTCGTTATCAGGCGGTCCACGGCTAATTCGTAAAATTCCCAAACAACGCCGACAAGCGCCACAAAGCCCAAAATAACGATGGCGGTGTAAACCGGCGGCAAAAAATTAAGCGGAATTCTTTTGGATGACCACCAAATCATGGCCATGGCGATAAACGCCCCGCCCAGAAAATGCATCAGATTATCAAACCACGGCCACCTCCAGTAAACGGAATAAAAAGTGGCGACCATTTGGCCGATAAAAAACAAAACCAGAAAAACGACTAATATTTTGGAAAAATTTTTCCCGAAAATCATCCCGGTAGTACAAAATATGATTGCTTATCGTTTTTGGTTAAATAACCTAATAACAATCAAACAATCATTTTACTTTTAAACTAGCAACATCGGTCTGCCCAGCAAAAACCATCATATTTTGTACTACCGGGCATCCCGCTTTAAACAAATCATGAATCTTTTAGGCTCATTCGGACGATGGCCACCGGGAGTAAACTCTCCCAGCGTAAGCTAGGTGGGTGCCCGCATAGTCATGGCGCGAGGCCATAACCGGATATAAGGCTCCCGATTGAAGTAACTCAATCTAGGAAGTTTACCCCAATGACCACTTATATTATACCTCCTTGAGTTGCGATTTCAACCTCAAAAATTTTTTAAATATTCCTTAATTCTGTCCCTATCTTCATTTTCTTTCTCACCCTTAAAATATATCTCAATAAAATCAACTGTGCAGTTTTCGCAATGAAAAGCATAAATAACCCTTATTCCGCTTTTTGAACCTCGCCCTTTCAACGCTTTGCAAGCGAATTTTTTAATTTTACAAACTTGTATCTTTTCCGTGCAAAAACCCTGAATCGGAAAAGTGCTTAAATTATTTACTTTCTGAACATGAAAAAGCTCAATCACCGCGACTTTTGCTAACTCTAAATCGTCCTCAAGCGATTTGAATTTTTTGAGTAATCTTTTGAAATCTTTTTGAAATTCCGGCGTTTCGCCATAATTAATCTTGAACGTCATAATTTCTCACGGAAGTTTTTGGGGTGCGGTAAAATACGGCCTCGTAATCAAGCGGCTGGTTTTCTTTCGCGATAATCCAGGGAGTGTCCTCGTGAGAGTATTCGCTTAATTCTGTGGCATTTTTATCGCCCAGTCTTGCTATTACTTCATCAATATGGCGCAACTCGCGCGCGTCCTTTAATTTCGTTAAATCGGGTTCGCGAATTGGCAAATATTTTCTTTGTGGATAATTAAAATATTTTCCCTCTACTTTGACGATCTCGCCATTTTTAATCATGTCATCAACGATAGTTTTGAACTCAACCGGCGTAGGTCCATAGTGATTTTTAATATATGTCGCGCCGACAAGCTGTTCTTCAAATTTTTCATAAAAATCAAAATCAATAAAATAAAGCAATTTATAAACCACCGCTTCGCCGACATTCGGCTTGCCGCCGACTTTTGATAAGACATAAAGCAGAACTTCCTTAAATTTTTCCAGATTTTTTTGCGGAACGCTTATTCTCATTTCTTGCTTTTCTTCTTTTATTTTTTTGACACTCTTTTTAACTTCTACTATGGCAGAAGTATCTTTTCCTTGAACAAAATCGTCAAAAACAATACCAAAAATATCCGCCAATTTTCTTGCTTCAGTGATAGTTAAGTCCCGCTCGCCTTGTTCTATTTGAATGTAGGTCGGACGGGAAACGCCAATCTTAGACGCCAAAAAATCCTGCGTTAGGTTGTGTTTTTTACGCTGTTCTAAAATAAATTTACCAAGCATATTGTCATTCATAGACTAATCCCTGTAAAATTATTTGTCAATAGAGATGTGAATAAGTTTGACAAGAAAGATAAAAGGACTAAAATAAAATAAGGAGCAGTCATTGTTTGCGGCAATGACACCCCCACCAATCAGAAATGTCTTTTTTAGCCCTTTGGGGCATTTCGGCTAAAACTCGAAGTAAAAACTCAACACTTTTATCTTATCAGATTTAGGTCATTTAACAAACAAGGGTATTAACAGTTCAAACAAATGCCTTATTATACTCGCAATACCGGCAAGTCATGGCAACAAAAAGACGTATCACAACTAAAACAGCTGGTTCGTCAAAATACACCAACACGAGTAGTCGGATTCAAACTTGGTAGGACCGAAAATGCTATTAGGGCAATAGCCATCAAACTTGGCTTAACCATACAACAGAAGGAATAAATAGCTCAAAAAAGAACGAGACCGCAACTCGTTCTTTTTTTCTTTATTTCCCCGATTTGGTTCAGCCATATTGTTTACCTATTACCTTTCGCCCGATTATGTGTCTTGCACAACATTTGGCAATTCTTAATATCGCTTTTACCGCCCTTACTCCAAGCCGACACATGATCGGCGTCCATTTCGCCAAAACTCCAAACTTTACTCTTGTTGGCGTCATGCCCCATGGCGCAATGCGGACAGTTTGATTCGCCTTTTTTCTCTGCTTTAGCTGTTTGTGTTGCGTAAACCGACTTTTTAATTGCCTCATCAAAGACTCGGACTTCAATCAATTTTGTATCAACAGAGCCGCCGAGAATATACTCAAAAATGCCTTTGCGGTTTTTAACATAAGGATCAGCATAAAGCTTTTTTAATTCAACGGATACTTTTGCCGGATTATAAGCTTTTTTGTGATATTCCTCATGCAGCCGTCCCCACTCAAGCCCGCACATCTCGCTTTCTACATCGGTAAATACACTGGAGATCCAATCAATCACGCTGTTGAAATATTTTTTTAACTCATTGATATTTTTGTCATAGCGATGAATACTCATGTAATCATCAATATTTCCTTTGCTTACCCAGTCTAAGGCTCTCTCAAAAAATGCCTGTCGGTTCGCGCTGCCTTTTATGTACGCGCTCCATTTTTGAATATTGGCATTTTGGCTGTTACTGAACTCCTCTTTGCCCAGCGTAACGAACGGTCCGGAATAGATTGCGTTTAACAATTCTTGAGGAACGAGCGGAACTCCGGCAATGTTAATCGTTTTAAACCACTCCTTTATCTGGCTTTCCGTCCCCTCGCATTCATAAATGAGCAGTTTAGTTTCCAAAATTTTCACTTTCTTGTCTTTCGCCATGCCGCCAAAATATTGCTCCATGCCGTTTTCGTCTTTGATGGCAAATTTGTCGGTAATAAAACGTCCGAGGCTGGTGATGCGTTGCTGTCCGTCCAAAACCTCCAAATTATATTCGCTAACTTTATTGAAATAAATCAAGCCAATTGGATATCCTTTCAAAACTGATTCAATGACGGCCATTTCTCTTTTACCGCCGTCGGAAGCGTAGATATAATTGCGTTGATATTCCGGCTGAATGGTCAACTTGCCAGATAAGCCAAATAAACCTTTGCCCTCAAGTTCGTTATAGACGAACCCTTCGCAAATATCTTTGACGGTAATGTTAGTTTTTAGAGTTGTTTTCATGGTGTTTATGTATTAGCAGGAAGAAACCCGTTCTTATCCAACATCTCTACAACGTCCCTTCTTAAATATTTATTGCCAAAACATAAAACATATTTAATGGAACTTTTCCCTTGGGGCATTATCATCTCTTTCTTTTTTAATGCTGATATTTTTCTAGACAATGTTACTCTCGGCATGTCAGCGAAAACAGGGGAAATATCTGAGAACTGGAAAACTTGTTTTTCAACGGCAACTTTCAGAATTTTATATTCTTCATCATTAATAACTTTTCTATTTAAAGACATATCCAGAGCGGGTAACAATATCTTGGTTTTCAAAAACTGATAATCCGCCAACTTGTATATCTTTTCAATTTCTCGTTTCAATCCGGACAAAAAATATTCGCACCAAGACAACAGCCCTTCTTTTGAAAAATCATCCGCTTTCGCAAGCGCGTCATAATACTTATTTCTATCAATACAAAAAACCGCGGTTGGATTTATAATTCTTCCAACCTCAACGTTAAAACCATAATTTACCAGCATTGCGTAAGTAAAAAGTCGGACAGACCTTCCGTTCCCGTTATCAAAAGGGTGTATCCACGCAAAACGATGATGAGCGATAGCTGTTTTTAACAAATCATACTTTGGTTCATTTTCCACGTTTATAAAATCAATTAATTCTTCCATTAAATCGGGAACTTTTATGTAATCTGCCGGCTTATGTTTTGAATTTTTAATCACAACTGGAACTTTTCTATAATCGCCCGGCGTCTTGCTCCCCTCTTTTGATGCCGAAAGATCTTTGGTTACGATTTTGTGTATATCGCTTATAAAAGCGCGGTCTATCTTTTTATGACGACTAATCAAGGCATTGTCTATAAAATCCATCGCCCTTTCGGAATTTTCAATTTCCACGATGTTTTCATCTTTTTCTTTATTGCCGTCTTCAATCGTAATTTCTATGTATTCGGCAACGGTCGTATTATTCCCCTCTATCCGCGCCGAACCAACGCTTTCAAAGATATGAAAGATTTTTTTCAATTGAAAAAAGGTGGATGCCTCTGTTGTTCCACCGAGTTTTTTCTCCCTCATTCTTTCCAATTCAATAATCAAACTTGCCAGCCTTGAATCAAAATCGGGAGTTACCAATTCAAGTTTTTTGTATGTATCATTCATTTTTTAAACATGTATCATTCAAACAGCAAAAAGGGCTGAATTTAAGAGCTTTTCGACTACAATCAAATTGTAATATGTATCAATAAATAAAACAAGATGTATCACTGCACAGAAAAACGTAAATCTTGGGTTAAAACAAGCAATATTTACGTTTTCAGTTTGTTTATATCTATAATGCCAATGTCAACGTTTTATGCCATTTAGTTGACTTTTGCAAGAGCAACGGCAACTAAACATTCGCCGTCTACAGTGTTATAAATAATAATTTAGTTGTTTTTGTCTTGGTTGGGCATGGGATTGTTTCATAAAGTTTTGCGTTAAGAATTACGACTTTCTAATGTCTTTGGATACCCAATACCCATTATTAATTTTTGTAATTCCTCTGCCAATTTACTAGCTTTATCTGCCGGAAAGTTTCCAACAGAAAATCTCATATATTCATCAGTAACTGATTTCTGGTTCTTGTATTCCTCATTCCCAGTCATTTTTCCAAACTCTCTTATTTTATCTGCAACCTCTTTTGTTACACCAAGTTCCGATTTTTGGGGAATATGTCCTTTTTCGTGCCTATTATTTTCAATCTGTGTAATAAGTAATTGATTGCACTTTTTTATATTGTCTAATCTACCCCTAATATCCTTTATATTTTCACTATTTGTAACATGGCAAGCATTGTGTTTCAAAAATTTTTCTAAACTCAATGCGTTATTATGACTATCAAAAAGTGTATACAGCTTGATAACAATAAATGTCAAAAGAATTTCTCTTAGCCAATTATCTTTTTTGGTCGTTCCTGTTGTAAATTCATTATTTTTCAGGCTCTTAAAAATAACAGTAGCGCGCTTCACATCCTCAGAAGCACCCAATAAATTGGCAAGTTGCTTATTTGCTATTTTTTTCATATAAACCCTTCTTTCATTTTTGTTTTTATCTGCTACTTTCATATTACTTCCCCACTCTCTTATGTTTAATCAAAATTCTAAAATACGGGCATGTTCCATTTTTTAATCTTAAATCCTTGTCATCGCTTCCGTGTCTAAATTTAACAATTTCAAACTGGTCAGGATTATATTTATCCAAAAAACTAATCGGCACGCCTATTACGCCGTTATAATCACTCGGGATGGAGTCGGTGAACGGCACTTCTATGGCATCGTAGTTGTCATATTTATCATACGCCTTTTTGCCTTTGATTTCTTTGTGTTTGCTGTATTTTAAATTTTCTTCCATTGTCATAAGCGGCAATGGTTGATGACGGCGCCCATGGTCTAGGTTGGTAAACCAACAAACACCAGGAACGCGATTTACTTTTACGCCATTTTGTTCACGTTCAAATTTATATGTATCAGCATAAACGAAATCATTAGAAACTTGAAAATACATGCCGGTATTAAAATTCGTTGCCCCAAGCCACATCTTGTTTTCTTTAATTTTTGGGAAAACCTCTTTATATGTAATTGCATTCATATTGCCAATAATCAAAAATTTTTTATCATAATCAAAAAGCTGCTTAACATATTCGCGAAACAGAGAAAATGGCGGATTTGTTATCACAATGTCAGATTGTTTGAGCAGATTTATGCATTCATCGCTGCGGAAATCGCCGTCGCCTTCCAGTGGCGCCCATTCATTATGTTTGTTTGCCTTTAACTGTTGGGCAATATCCTTCAAGTTAAACTCGCCGTCGCCGTTTATGTCGCGCGCTTCGTTGATAATAAATTTGTTGGCCGTTATTTTGGGGCGTCCTTTTGCTTTCGTGAGAGTTTTGTCGTCGCCAAATAATCCCAGTTGCGTGTTGGCTACGGGCGAAGGTTTGTAGCTGGTGGTGATAAGCTGTTTTAATCCAATCTTATTGAAATTGAGGACAAAATAGCGAAAAAAATTGCTTTCAAACGGATCGTCGCAGTTGCAATACACCACTTTGCCCCGAAACACATCGGGGTTGTATTCCAGATACGCCGCAATCTCTTTCTGAATATCGCCGTATTGGGTATAAAACTCGTCGTTCTTTGCCCGTTTTGCGTTTGTAAGATTTTTATTTGCCATAATTTACTTAATTAAATCATCAAACGCCACGCCAAGCACGTCCGCAATTTTCTTTACTGGCTCAAAAGTAAGATTTTAGTGCGCGATGTAGGGATTGAACCCCTTACTATCCGCCTGCGGCGGAAGTACGGGGCAAGCCTACGGCCTTTGCTTCGATAAGTGGACGATAGAGGGATCGAACCTCTAGCCTCTACAGTGTGAATGTAGCGCTCTACCATTGAGCTAATCGTCCGTCAAAATTACACATTTATCTTGTTCAAAGCTTTTTCGTACATTCCGAGGCGGTACAAAAAGTCTTCCGTTTTAAACACGGTGTAAGTTATCTCCCGCCCGATCTCGGCCTCAATGTTTTTCAACACTTTATCCAGTTTCGTTTCTCTGATGGCGTCGCCGACCAAAAGCAAATCAACCCGGCTGCCGTCGGACTGGATGAACACGCCGGAAAAAATTACCAGTTTGATTTTGCCGACGGAACCGAGCTCTTTGACGACTTTTTCTTTGTCCACCGGCGCCACGTTGGCGAAAAGATTTTTCAGCGGATGGAGGAACGGGAAAGCGGCGTTGAGCGAATAGCCCACCACTTTCTTTTTCTTGGTTTTGGTTTCTCCGCTTTTGAGTTTAATCGTTTCCTCCACCGTTTCCTCTCTTTGTTTTATCAGGTCTATTGACTTAAAAAGAGAAATCTCCCGACGCGTCAGCGGCATGGCCACTTTCGCGCGACGGGAGACGTCTTCCAGCGTGAAGAATCCTTCCGGATTGGCCAGAAACAGGCGGATGATTTTTACCCGGGAAGCCGAGCCTAAAAGTTTTTCCAGAACACCGTTCATCGCGCTTATTCTAGCACCGTTATTTTAAGTTAACAACGGCTCCGGCGGCCTCCAGTTTGGCTTTGAGTTCGTCGGCGGCTTTCTTGTCCACGCCTTCCTTGACCACGACCGGAGTCTTATCCGTGAAGTCTTTGGCTTCCTTCAAGCCCAAACCGAGAGCTTCTCTTAGAACCTTGATGACCTGGATTTTCTGCGCTCCGGCTTCCTTGAGCTCAATGTTGAACGAGGACTTCTCCTCGGCTCCTCCGGCAGCCGCTCCTCCGGCGACGGGCGCCATCATGGCGACAGCCTGGGCGGAAACGCCGAATTTTTCTTCCAATAATTTAACGAGCTCGGACAAATCCATAACACTCATTGATTCTATTTTCTCCACGATGTCTTTAAATTTTGATGGTATTTCCATATGTTTGTTTTAATTAATAATTAATTGATAATTTACGCTTTTACTTCCGCTACCGCCTCCGCGGCGGGCTCGCCCGTCTGTCCGGCGGGCATGGCCGCGCCCTTCTTTTTGGCTATTTCCGACAAGGCCACGACCACTCCTTTCCTCGGCGAATTGATAATCTGGACGAACTGGGCGAGCAGTACTTCTCTTGACGGTATGCTGGCCAACGCCACGATTCTCTCGGCCCCCACGTACTTGCTTTCAAAAATTCCTCCCAGAATCTTCAAAAATTTGTTCTTCTTCGCGAACTGATGCACCTCTTTGGCGGAAGCGAGCGGGTCGGTACTGCCATAAGCCATCGCCACCTCCCCTTCCAGATTCGGGAGTTCGCCTTCGTAACCGAGCGACTCCAGAGCTTTTTTCACCAAAGTTTTTTTGGCGACAGTGTAGCCCGCGCCGATTTTCCTCAAACTCTTTCTCAACTCGCTGGCCAGTTTGACGTTCAGGCCGTGGAAGTTGACGAACATCACAATATTGGAATCTTTGATGTCCTTTTTAAGGCTGTTTATCGCTTCGCTTTTTTGCTGTTTTGTAATAGCCATAAAATTAACTTTACCTATTAATTGTGTTCCGCCAGAGGCGGATTAAGAAAATTATAATCGCTTCGCTCTTTAATTTTTAATTAAAAAAACGGCCTAAAAGCCGCAGAAAATGAATGTTTGATAAGTCTCGGCGGGAAATTAAGGCTGGCCTTCCGGCTCGCCGCCCGCTTTCTGCGACTGACTGTATTTGATTGTTGCCAGTGTAGCATTTGGGGGAAAACTGTCAACTCTGTTAAAATTCAACCTCTTCTCCGTCCACCGTCGCGATGCCGGAGACGTTGCTGTCGTAAACGGCAACACCTTCGCCGGAAACGTTTGCCACTTTTACATTTTCTAGCGCGGCTTCGGAATCGTACAGGGCGATGCCATCACCGGACAAAACATTACTTACCGCTGTATTGGCGATGGACACGACAGAATCGTAAACGCCGATGCCGTCGCCGTTGTACACCGTGTCTATAGTTGTTGAAGAAATTGAAAGGCTGGATTCGTAAACGCTAATCGCGCCATTATTGATGGAATTGATAATCGTTGAAGAAGCGGCGGTCGCGTTGCTGCCGTCGTAGGCCGCTACCGCCTCGTTAGTCGTGCTGGCAAAATTTATGTTTTCAATGACGACGCTGCTTTCGTCATACAATTCCACGCCCGTTCTGTTGTTTATAAATTCCGAGTTGGTGATTTCAGCGGTTGCCCCTTCGTCAAGAACAACTCCACTGATATTTTTAATTATGGTATGGTTTATCGTGCTTGTTCCGGCGCCGCCGTAAATCTGGATGCCGTTCCAGGTTTGTTCTCCGGAAAAAGTGCTAAAGACAACCGGATTGCCTTTCTCACCCTGCACTTTTAAAACTCCTTCCACCTCCAGGTCGCTTTCGGTCAGGTTTATTCTGGCACCGGCTTCAATTGTCAGCGTGCTTGAGGCGACAACCATTTCTCCAAAAGAAGCATAGTAACAACCATTCGCGGCCAAAGTGAGGTTGTCTTCAATTTCTTCGCCATTGTTGACGCTGGCGTAGCTGGCCGAGTTACATTCTCCGGGCGTGCCGAGAATCGGGTTGCCGTCGCTGTCGGTTCCGTTTTTTATAAAATCAACATTTGTTCCCCACGTCGCCCAGTTGGTAGAAGTCGCGCCAGACTGGCGGGAGTCAATTCTTTCCATTGATTTTCTGCCGGAGGCGTTGGAATTATCTCCAGCAACCCATTTGCCGCCAGTTATAGCTGGTGTTTTGTCCAAAGTGGTGGAGGCGAAGTACAGGACAAGCTCTTCGCCGTTGTTGCCGAGCGCCCATTGGGGCGAGCCGTTGCCGTAAGTTTCTATGGGGGCGTTGATAACGAGGGCGTTTTCTCGGCGCTGGAGAACGCGATATTCTCTCGGCGCCATTTGGCCAGAAAGGGCGATGTAAGGCGCGCCGTCTTTTGACTCTATCGCCCACCGCGATAGGTCCAAAGTACGCGCGGTGTTATTCTTGAGCTCCAGCCATTCGTCATGGACGGAAGCGCCGGTGCCCATCCAGGCAACTTCGTTGATAGCGATGGGAATGGTGGCGACGGAAACCGTTTGGGTGCTGGTGGCACTAGTGGTGGCAACCCCGTTATTAATGGCAATGGCTGAAATGGAAAAATTATAATCGGAAAAATCAGGAACAATGGTGGCAAAAGACAGCTCCGTTGTCGTGGCGTAATCGCCGTTTTTATTTATGCCGTAATATGACGCTCCCGAGACGGCCGGCCAGACGAAATTTACGGTCGTGGTGGCTAAAAGACAACCGTCCGTTGCCAGCGAATCCGCGCATTGCGGCGCGCTAAGGTTCGGTGGCAAAAACGCGGCTGACTCCTGCTCCTCGTCTCCCGCTTCCGGTTCATTTTCCGGTTCACCGACGAGATTAAGGTCTTCTGGCGCTTGCTCCTCTTGTGTCTGTTCCGTCTGCGATTGCGGCGCGCTTCCACCCTGCCCCGACTCCGGCGTCGGGGCTCCCCCTCCCCCGCCAAAGCCGGGATAAACCAGGCTTACAAGAAAAATTTTTGGCCGGTTTTCAGCCGTCGCTGTTTTGTTTTCCTCCGCCAATGGCACAGGAACAGACGCTTCCGGCGCCAAAGATAAGCGCGGCTCGGGTAAATTATTTTGATTTTTTGCCAATTCTTCAATCTGCCGCCGCATCTCTTCCAGCGAATTTTGGATGTAGATTATGTTGTCTTGATCTGATGATTCATCTACTGAAGAATCAGTATTTTCGGCAATATTAGTAATGCCGAAAATGCCGGGTTCCGGATGTTCAACATTTTCCGCGCTTGGTGTAGCGCCAGCGGCTCCGGCCAAAAGCAGTTCCGGCGGTTGATCTTGCGTGAATAGTTCCTTTATCCCTTTCGCGACGACGGGAATAAAGTTTTGGATGATTTCTTTGGTTGAGTTTGTGAGAGAAACGACCTTAAAGAATTCTCCGGTAAGCCATAATGCCCAGCACCGGATTTATGTAAAATAACATCAGAGCTTTGGCCGGATCCGGAGGCATTTCCCGGAATATTTCCGGCGCCGGCCTTTGGCCGCTTTTGATGGCCTTGGCTTCGCGGAAAAACAGTTCTATAACCCCCGCCCCGTGAATAACCGCCTCGCGCGAAAGGCGGGAGAAGTATTGATTGAGTACTTCGTTGTTTATATTTATATCAGTTGTTGGCAAAAAATATTCCTTCAAGATAACTTTATTTTTTACATCCAAGTCATATCTTAACTTTACCAATTCAAACTCTTCTCCGTTTTTATCCAAACCATAGCCAAAATTATCATCCTCCCTGACAATTTTCGGGTTAGCATAAAGCGGGTCGTTGATGGTGTCTTTGCTGAAGAAGCGGCCATTGGAATATTCGGCCAAGGCCGTCAAATATTTATCTACCGAATCAAATTCCGCCGGTTTAAAATTTTTCTCTTTTAACTCACTGGCGATGTTTAAGTTGTCGCGGTTGAAGTTTTTGGCGTATTCTTCCAGTGGGCTGCCATAATCGCCGGTAGCGTATCTCATCTCGTGGGCGTGCGGGTCGTCGCGGGTATGGTCGGGCACCGAAGCGTCTTCTATCAGGTGCAAAATATAGCCCAAAGTGTAATAAGCTTCCTTTTTATTGCCTTTGGCGTATTCATACAGCGCTTTTTCCCAGGTGCGGTTGCCTTTGTAGCGAGAATACTTTGATTGCAACTCCTGATTGTGCAGCCAGTTCAGCGAGGAAACTGGATACTCGCTGGATAGCACGGTGCCGGAAAAATAATGGACCAGCATTTGCGGCCAGACACCTGTGTTCCGGCCCGACCAGCCAAGATTGCGCACAGGGTCGTAAAAGTGGTTTATCCACCTCGGCGGGATGTCTTCGTCTTGGGCGCCTTGGATTATAGTTTCCTTATCTTCGTTGTTTATTTTCTCCCCGGCGAATAAATTGTAAAAATCAATCACTTCGTCGGTCAGCGCTGGATGAGTGGTCAGGTCGTCAAAGGCGAAGGCGTTTTGGTTTAAAAATAATCCCGCCAGAGCCAGCGGGATTAGAGAAATTTTGAAAAAACTAGATTTCATTTATCTTCCAGTTATTATTTGGATAAAGAGTAAAGTCAATATAAACTGGTTTTTCAACCGTAAAAACCTTTTTGTCTGATGAATAATATCCTTGTGATTTTCGTGATTGTTTAATAACCCCTAGCAGAAAATCAACATTGTCTTTTTCATATTCCTTCATTTCTTTCAGTTGTTCCTCCTGCCTTTCCACCACAAAATACTTGCTGGCCAGTTCGTAGTCGCCTTTTTCTACCGCCGCGATAAACATATCCAGCGTTTCCTGCGGTGTTTTGCCGCCGTAAGCGTCGGCCGCTATCGCTTTTTCCCTGTCCTCCCTTATTTTTTCAAACTTGGCCGCCTCACGCCGTATGTCCCGCCAAAACTTCCAATCGCGATACTCCGGCCAAATAAACGCCGTTACATAAAAACCAAACACCAAAAACCCGACAATAATAAAAAAATACCTGTAATTAGCCTTCAAAAACCTCATAAAATCACTTTTATTATAACACCCTCAATTTCTTCATCAAGCCTTATCAAGGTCCGACCTTGATAGTATCTTTATAATACAACCAATCTTTTATCATGTCATTAAAATCTTTTGCCGTTAAAAAATATTCGGGAAAAGATTCTTTTTTTACTATTTTAGCTTCTACCCTTTCCGTGCCGTTGCCGTCATAATCCATATAGCTTGAAAATTCATAATCTTTTAAAAATGATTCTGCCTTGTCTTTTTCTCTAATTCCTAACTCTTTCCACCCAGGTTCAATTATTTTAATTGGGTTAAGGTGTATATAAGCAAATAGATACTTAAGATACTGGTCATTATCAACATGCATAGATTTAAATTTACCCTGAAACAAGTTCCCCGTTCTTTCATACCTTTTGTTAAAATACATTGAGTAACCGGTAGATAACTTTCTGATAAACTGGCTAATTCCATTATCTATTTTTTCTTTAATAAGAATATGAAAATGGTTTGGCATGAGGCAATAGGCGCCAATATCAACAAGAGAGTCTTTTTTATCTATATTTAAAATTCCCATCAAGGTCCGACCTTGATATTTAAGATTGCTGACGTGCACAGCGTCAACGTTATTAGAAATATAGAGCAGAACAATAAACCTTAAATAATCGGGCTTATCCAGAAAAATTTCTCTTTTGTCTGTGCCGCGATTATAGATATGGTAATACTCACCAACGGAAAAAGCTGATCTTCTTTGCATTACCTATTATTTTAAACCCTTTGCCGCCATTATCAAGGTCCGACCTTGATAATGGCGGCACACCCTTTAGTTTAGTAGTTTTTGAGGAGGTTTTGGAGGTCAAGGGAGGCTTCGCCCGGGTTGGCGGCGATGCCCTGTTCCAAGACAGCCTTGGCTTTAGTGTTATTTTTTAACACATCTTTGTAAAAGAAGTGGAAATTTCTGTAAATGTAAATGGAGGCGGGTCCATTTTTTACGGCTTGTTTGTAATTTTCCTCCGCTTTTTTATTATTTTTAAGATAATAAGCGTAAAGTTCACCTAGATTATTAAAAGACGTGATATTGCCCGGGCTTATAAAACTCGCATATTCCCATATTTCCCTCGCGCCCTCGTAGTCGCCCGCCATTTTTCTGTAAATTCCCAGAGCAAGCCAGTCGTCAATGGATTTGTCGTTTGATTTTAAGTTTGATTCCACTTCGTGTATTTTTTCAACCAATAATTTTTCCACATTTTCTTCCAAAACGACGTTTATTTTTAACGGCCTGCCCAACTCGGGCGCTGGTGTTATTTTTTTTGCTAAGCCGAATGACTCAAACGACAAGTGCGTCTTAAAATTGTTTTTATAAAAAACATATCCGGCAAATAAAACCAGTAAAGAAAGGATCGCTAAAACTATTTTTTTCATAGAAAAATTTTAACAATTATAAGTTTTTTATGCAACACAAAACCCCCCGATTTTTCGGGGGGGTTTGGACTAGTCACAAGGAAACTAGATTACTTGGAAATGGTAACTGAGGTCAAGCCTGACAAACCTGAGACTCCGTGGCCGTTAGACCAGTCAAGATGATTGGCGTTGGACGTTGTTGTCGCGTTAGCCGACCAGATGAAAGCGTCCGCGCTGGCATCGGCGTCAACTCCGGCGGCATTGCCCAGATAAGTGGCCAATGACGGATGAGCCGTGTCGGTGGTAACTTTTGTCGTTACCGAACCAGAGAACGTGCCCGTGCCGGCGGTCAATGTGGTGTCTCCGACTACTTTGAAGTAGTAGGTAGAACCAGCCGGTATCTGCAGAATTGACGACAAGACCGCGTCGTTGTCTCCGTTAATCAAACCAGCGATAGTGCTCACAACCTGACCGTTGGTAAAGCCGGTTACCGGCGAACTGAAGCCTGAATCGGTGTAGGCAAATACCTTCAAGTTCGTAAGGGTCGTGGTACCGGAAACCGCAGAAGCGGACGAAGTAGCGACGTTAACGGTGATCTTATAAAGACCGATGCCGTTACTTGTACTCGGGTCAGCTTTAACACTGAACCTGTAAACGTTCGTTTCGCTTTGAGTTACCAACGTCTGAGAAGGAACCGTTAACTGAGCGACTATCGGAGTTGAGCGGAACATTCTCACGCCGGCAAACGACGTAGCGCCCGATGTGGAGTTAATGGTCGTGCCGCTGGATTGTCCGACACCTTCAGCGTTTCCGGCTCCGATGTAATCAACAGCGATGAAGGCGCCTTGCGTGCCAGCCAATGCCGTACCTACGGCGGCCAAATCAGCTTTGATCTTCATAAGCTTGGAACCGTCCTTGGGAACGATAAAGTCTGAAGTCAAAGTTGACGTTCCGGTGCTGCCGGTAAGGACCAACGAACCAACCTGGGTTGAACCATCCCACAAAGTGAGTTGGGTAAGATCGGAAACAGAGCTGGAAGCAGTGTTGGTCAACTGAAGACCAAGTTTCCTAAGATTGATGGCTTCATTGGCCGCAGTGAATTTAATAACACCGATTTCCACGCTACTGTTAGCGTTAACGGCGGCATAGTTGGGCTGCGAAGAATCTTCCTCAACGGTAAGCGTTCCGCCACTGGTAAGCGCCATCGCTTGACCAGCCGAATCATTTTCCGTAATAGTGGCCGACTGTCCTGAAGTCACGCCCGTAGCCGAAGGAGACGAGCCGCTATCATAACCCCATCGGTAAGTGCCGGTGCCTCCCGCGACAATGTTGCACTTAAGAGCAACTGTCTTGGTGGTTCCCTTGGGGATAACCAATCCGGCACTATCAAGCGTGAAAGTCGTAGAAGAACCGGCGGCTGTCGGATTAACGACGTTTGAACCGGTGTTCAAAGCAGTTTCTCCATCGTACAAAATACAGTTGTTAATGTTAGTCGCCGTTGCTCCGCCGGTGTTGTACTCAAGCGGCAAAGAGCCGAACTTGATGTCTTCTCCCGAGGCGGTCGCGTCAAATAGATAGTTGGCGAAAGTGAAGCCCTGGGCTCCAGAAACAACCGTTTGAGCCACCGGGTTGGTGGAAACGCTTAAAGTAACCACCGCGCTCTTGACCGTCATCGTGTTGCCCGTAATAACTGAAGAAGTGATTGAGCTTCCTGAAATGGTGTTGCCGGTCGTTTGTCCGGTCACGTTGGACCAGTCAGATGAAGGAGTCGTGGAAGCGACTACGGTCTGATTGTTGGCAAAATTGGTGCCAAGTTTACCCTTCAGAGTGTAGGTCTTCGTTCCAACCGGGAATGTAACAGTGTCACTGAAAGTAACGGTGCCATAATCAACATCAGCGCCTGAACCGTCAGCCGGTCCGGCTGCGACCGTTCCGTTTTCGTCAACCAAGGTAATATTGGTCAAGTCTTCAACGTCTCCGTCCCCGCTTGAAAGCTGGAAGTGGAAAATCAGGTTATTGGCCGAAATCGGCTCACCCTTGACTTCTACCACAATTCCGCCCAGCGGTTGATTAAGAACGTTCTCGGCAATGTTCTGCGAAGCAACCGAGGTTGCTTTGGTCACAGTGATGGTTCCAGCGGAGACAGAAATCTGCGAGGCGTCATACCAAGGATTGCCGCTGCTGAAATTAGAACTGTCGTCCGTCGGATCGCTGGATCCATTCGGAGGAGTTATACCGTATTTATTGGTTTCTCCTACCATGTAGACATCTGTATTTCTATAGATGTCAAAGTCAATCGTTCTGCCCGAACCGCCGACAATGTCTCCTTTCACAGAGATTTCAATGTTTCCTCCTTTATCAACGACAATACCGTCTCCAAAAGTGGAAGTGTAATACTTACCGTCAGAGGAAACAACTGTGTCGTAAGCCGCGCCGTCAATGTAAGTCTTGATATTGGCCAAATCGGAAGCTCCGGCTGAACCGGACTGATTCCATCTGATTGATTTAACTCTTATTTTTTCAACTGAATCAGGGGTGAATTTAACAGCCGCGAAAGTGTAGTTAGTTGTACCAATATTCTTGGTTATGACCGCGCCAGTGCTGCTGTTAGGATCCAAAGAGCCCCTATCATTGGTAACGTTTCCAATTGTAAGATTGCCATTGATTGAATGGCCAGCTCCGCTTATAGGAAGCAGCCCGCTGACCGTCGCGGAAGTAACCACTCCCGTTACGGAAAGATAAGCGGTAAGACCATTATTACTATTCAAGTATCCGCTGGCATCAGTGTTCATATTCCCAGCCACTGTGAAAGTTTTTGATTGCCCAGCCTTGATTGTAACAGCGTCTCCTATCGTAGCTTTATGCTCAGAATTGAATGTCTTGGCAATGCCAAGCTGACTGCCGCTTTCATCCAAGAGAACAATACCCGCAAAGACTCCGTCTGCGGCTAAACCAGTTCTTTCCACATTAACTCCCGTGATTGTGACATCCTGGGAACCTGCGGTTAAAGTAAAATTGGTGAAAGGAACCCTAGTGGCTCTTTCAACCGCAAATGTTACTAACGGCTGCGTGGCCGCTGATATCGTCAAGCCACCGGTGCCGACGGCAACCGAGCTGGCTGATGAAGCTCCGACTCCAGCCGATGAAGCCGGAGGAACTACAACAGAAACCAGGCTGTCGTACTTGGCCCTTGAAATAGGACCGAAGTATCCGGCCGCCGGAGAAACTCCGTTAGCGGCTTGCCAGGCGGCGACGGCCGACCTGGTGATTGAACCGAAGTAGCCGGTGGACGCCCTGTTAAAGTATCCGCCGCTTCTCAAATAATCCTGCAAGCAGGTGACATCACTGCCCTGCGAACCAACCGTAAGCGATCTGGTGAAACTGCATTTCTCGGCTGTTCCCGTCGTGGCGCCAGCCTGAAGAGCAGCAAGGTCGGCTTGCAACTTAGCGATCTGCGCCAACAACAGAGCAATTGTCTCATCTGTCGTTTGAGCGTAGGTCGTCATCGGAACGGCAAGCGATCCAACAGACAACCAGGCCGCGGTGGCCAAGCCAACGATAACTGAAGTCGCTTTACCGACTTTAGTCGTCTTAAATTTATCCATAATGTTTTTAAACCTTTTAATAATAATCTCACCCTCCCCCGTTCCGTTTGGCGGCGACGGCGAAGAATGAATTATTCTTTTGCGCGAATCCATTTGATTTCGACAAAACCAAAAACTTCGCGCAATTAAACTTATAATCTCTTTTTTCCAAACTATCGAATTGCGAAATTAATTTTTCACAACAATTTTTTCTGAATGACTTTCGTGCGTCTTGCGCTTTCTTAATTATTCTTTTTTTAAAGTTCTAACAGGACGGAACTTCCGACGATGAAAATAGCCACGACTGCGTTCTATCAAATCATTATAAACCGCGCCGACAACTCTGCAAACAAAAATGTGGATAACAATGTGGATAACTCCAGCGTTTTAGCCGGAGCCGCATTGTTAAGAGCTCGAAAGCGGCGGTTTAATCTGATAGGGATTATGGCAAAAAATAAGGCGGGGGTCAATCTTTTTAAAAACTAAGACAATAGAATATCAGTACTGTCAACAAGATAAAACTCCTTTTGTTTCAGCCGTTTTTTAATATTTCGTATTTCCGCCATCTTTTGTCGCCTTTGGCCTCAACTTTTCCCATTCTCACCAGGTCAAATAAGTCCCTCTGGACGGCCTTGTCGCTGGCTCCCCCGTTGAAGATAGCGGCCACCTCGCCCACCGAGCGGGCCTCCCCGTCTTTTAGAAAATTAAGGATTTTACCTTTGCGGCTTTGGGGTTCCACATCCTGTTCTTCCGCCTTTGCCGTTGCGGCGCCGGGCGCGCCTTCAGGCAGCTTTAAACCGGCGATTATCTGCTCCGGAAAAGCTATGGGAGTTTCCGGGGTTCTGCCAGAAAATTCTCTTGTCTTTTTTTGATTTAAAACAAATTCTGGAAGCATCTTCGGGTCGTAGGCGAATTCCGTTTTTTTGCCCTCCAGAAAATTTTTTACGTAGATGTATTCCCTCTTCAATATCTCAAAATTAAGGCTGGCTATTCCGGCGCCGGAAGAAACCAATTCCAGTGTTTTAATAATCCGATAAGACAAATTAAGAGTTTCAGTCAAAACTCTGTCTTTGTCTTTGGCAAGCTTAATGGACACAATCAGATCGTGAACGGCAAGAGATGTTTCCCTTAGTGTCCATTTGAGAGGTTCTTTATCGGACATAAGGTCAGTAACTCTGTATAAAGCAGAGGTTAGCTTTTGGATTCTGTCCGTAATGTGTCCGTAAATATCTCTTATGTTGTCCATGATGATTTTCAACTGACCGATAGGGTTTTGACCCACTAAATCTTATTGGACATTTTAAAGGACGTCTGCTTAAAAATCAAATCAAAATAAGCGGTTTTTGGTTTTTACGTTTCTTTTGGAGTATAATAATCAACAAGATGGCCAGGAAAAAAATCTCCAACGGGAAAGAAGGTAAAAAGCGGGCGACAAACTCCCGCGAAGAAAAAGAAAACCGCATGGGCAACCTTCTCGGCGAGCTGAAACGGGAAACGAAGTATTCAATACTAGCGGTGGGGGCGTTCGTTCTGGCATTGGTGTTCATCCTTTCTTACTTTGACAAAGCCGGAACGGCCGGCCGCTACGCCAACAAAATTTTAGACGTCCTGTTCGGCAAGGGCTCCGTCCTTGTGCCGACCATTCTCTTTTTCTCCTCCTTTTTATTCTTCCGCTCCATCCGGCCCAATCTGGTAAAACACGCCGCCATCGGGGCGACGCTTTTTCTCTTCAGCGCCCTCGGTTCCCTCTCGGCGGTATGGGGAATGAAAGCCGGCGGCTATGTCGGATATTTTGCCTCCTACCCTTTCATGAAATTTTTTGACCTCTCCGCCACTCTTTTGATGCTCGGCGCCGTGTCGGTGGTTTCCATTCTGCTGATGGCCAATATCCCGCTGTCCGCTCTGAACTTTTTTAAGAAAAAAGAAACCGATGAAGACGCGGACGACGGGGAAGAAAATTCGGCCGAAGAGATAGTAGTAAACGAGCCGAAAGCGGCCCAAGCCGACGAGGAAGAGACAAGAAGCGCGGCGAAAGAAAAAAACCGAGCCAAAAAACCGGCGGCCGAGAAAGCGAAAGAAGAGGAAGAAAATTACGACATCGGCTCTTACGAGCAACATCAGAAAACGGCGTTCGTCCCTCCCCCGCTTTCTTTGCTTGAAGGAGATCGTGGCAAGCCGTCCAGCGGCGACATCAAGGCCAACGCCAACATCATCAAAAGAACTCTCCAAAACTTCGGCATAGACGTGGAGATGGCGGAGATAAACATCGGCCCCTCCGTCACCCAGTACACTCTTAAACCGGCCGAAGGAGTAAAGCTCGCCCGCATCCTGGCTTTGCAAAACGACCTGGCTCTGTCTCTGGCCGCCCACCCCTTAAGAATAGAAGCGCCCATTCCGGGGCGTTCGCTGGTGGGCATAGAGATACCCAACAGCACCAAAACCACCATCGGATTGGCTTCCCTTTTCTCCGAGGAGGAATATCAAGCCTCCAAACAATCACTGCTTATCGCCATGGGCAAAGACGTCGCGGGCAAGGCGGTTTATTCCAGCATCGCCAAGATGCCTCATCTGCTCGTGGCGGGAGCCACCGGCAGCGGCAAGTCAATTTTCATTCACACCCTTATCACCAGCTTGCTCTACCGGAATTCTCCCGAAATTTTGCGATTTATCATGGTTGACCCGAAGCGCGTGGAGCTGACCGTTTACAACCAGATTCCCCACATGCTGGCTCCGGTGATAACGGAAACCAAAAAAGCCATCATGACGCTCAAGTGGCTGTGCAAGGAAATGGAAAGAAGATACGAAGTCCTGCTTTCCGCCGGAGTGCGCGACATCGGCTCTTACCACGAGAAAAAGGGCGGCGACGGCCTGATGCCCTATCTGGTGGTGGTGATAGACGAATTGGCCGACCTGATGAGCACCTATCCGCGGGAAATGGAGGCGTCCATCGTCCGGCTGGCGCAAATGTCGCGGGCGGTGGGCATCCATTTAGTCTTGTCCACACAGAGGCCGTCGGTGGAAGTCATTACCGGGCTAATTAAAGCCAACATCACCTGCCGCGTGGCGCTCCAAGTGGCTTCGCAGATAGACTCCCGCACCATTTTGGACATGGCCGGAGCGGAAAAGCTCCTGGGCAAGGGCGATATGCTCTTTCTGGCCGGTGACACGGCAAAACCCAAAAGAATCCAAGGGCCGTTTATCTCCGAAAACGAGGTTAAAAAAGTGGTTGATTATCTGGCCGACCAGTACAAGAATGTTGATTTTGAAAGCGCCATCCCCGCCACCGAGCAAGGCGGCGAAGGGACAAAAATCCAGCCCGCCTTTGCGATGAACCTGGACGAAGGCGCGGAAGACCTGGACGAGCTTTACGAGGATGCCCGCCAGACGGTGATAGAGTCCGGGAAAGCCTCTACTTCGTATCTTCAAAGAAAACTGAAGATCGGCTACGCCCGAGCCGCCCGGCTGATTGATATGCTGGAAGAAAGAGGCGTCGTCGGTCCGGGCGAAGGCGCCAAGGCCCGCCAGGTTTTAATAAGAAACGAAAACGAATTTGAGGGGGTGGGCGCGGACACGGATGAAACATCAAACAAGGAACAAGAAAACGAAGAGGATTATTTCCCCGGCGAAGATGGGCCGGAATTAACGGAGGCGGACAACACCCAGACGGGCAACGCCAAAGAAACAATAAATTAAATGACGGCGGTAAAACCAAAAATATTAACAAGCTTAAGCGCGGTCGTGCTTCTTCTTGCCATTTTCGGCAGTTATGGGTTATACAAAGCCAAGGCTTATCTGGAGGGGCCAGAAATAGCGATTGTGTCGCCGCTAAACGGGGAGGTTATAGGCGAGCAGTTGCTTAAAATTTCCGGCAAAGCCGTCAACGTCGCTTCCCTTTTCGTAAACGGCCGGCAGATATTCGCGGACAAGGAAGGCAACTTCAGCGATTCGTTGCTGCTGGCGCCCGGCTATAATATAATGGAGATAAAAGGCAACGATAAGTTCGGCAGAGAAACCAAAGAAAAACTGGAAGTGGTTTATAAAGAATAAGTAAAAAATTATGGTAAAAAAAGATCAACCGGCGAAAGAAAAAAATATCGGGGTGGAAAACGCCCTTCATGAGATAAAAACAAAATACGGCGACGGCTCCATAATGAAGCTGGGCGAAGCGCCGAGAGTAAACGTGGATGTCATCCCCACCGGTTCTTTAAGTCTGGATATCGCGTTAGGCGTGGGCGGAATGCCCCGCGGCAGAATAATAGAAATCTACGGCCCGGAATCTTCCGGAAAAACCACTCTGGCTCTCAACGTAGTGGCCCAAGCCCAAAAAAAGGGCGGGGTGTGCGCCTTCATAGACGCCGAGCACGCTCTGGACCCCGAATACGCTAAAAAATTGGGGGTCAAAATAGACGATCTCCTTATCTCCCAGCCCGACACCGGCGAGCAGGCTCTGGAAATAACGGAAAGCCTAGTCCGCTCCGGCGGCATAGATGTTATTGTGGTTGATTCCGTAGCCGCGCTGACTCCCAAGGCGGAAATTGAGGGCGAGATGGGCCAAGCCCATGTCGGTTTGCAGGCCAGACTGATGTCGCAGGCCTTAAGGAAATTGACGGCCATTACCGCCAGATCAAAAACCGTGGTTATCTTCATCAACCAAATCAGAATGCAGATAGGTATAATGTTCGGCAATCCGGAAACGACCCCGGGCGGCAAAGCGCTCAAATTCTACGCCTCCGTCAGAGTTGAAGTAAGACGAGCCGCCCAGATAAAGAAAGGCGAAGACGTCATCGGCAACCGCGTCAAAGCCAAAGTGGTCAAAAATAAAGTGGCGGCGCCGTTTAAAACGGCCGAGTTTGACATTTTGTACAACGAGGGCATCTCCTACACCGGCGACGTTTTAAATCTGGCGGAAAAATACGGGATCATCAAAAAATCCGGCGCGTCGTACTCCTACGACGGCCAGAGCCTCGGCCGCGGCTACGACAACGCCCGTCAATTTTTAGGCGAAAACCCGAAAACCATTCATGATCTGGAGGGTAAAATAAAAACCGCGGTAAAAGAAGCAGCCGCGTAATCTATCCAAGGACGGTCCTTGGATGCTTGGAAAAATACACTTTTTAACTTTCAAACATATTAAATTTTATGACTATTCATAAAATGAAATTATCAGCCAATCCTTTTGAAAAAATAGCCAGCGGTAAAAAAATTATTGAATCAAGGCTATATGACGAAAAACGTCAGCTGATAAATATCGGAGACCATATTGAGTTTTCTCGCAACGACAAACCGGACGAAAAAGTTATTACAATAGTAAAAGCGTTTTACAGATACGCAACATTTGAAGGTTTTCTGACTTTCCTTCCGAGTACTTCGGCGGAAATTCAAAAGACGAACTAATCAAAGAAATTGAAACTTTTTACCCGAAAGAGGAACAAAAAAAATACGGAGTTGTCGGGATAAAAATAGAACTAGCGCGATAATAAATAAAAGCCACCCCTCCATGGTGGCTGTAAAATTTTAAGAAAGGAAAGGAAAGGAAAAAAAATCAGGATGGTAGTGGACAATACGGGTTATTATGGGGCGTATTTCTTTTTGACCCCGCCTTTTTAAAGGCGGAAAAAACTTTTTTAAAAATATTCGGTTTCGGCCTGGTCGGAAGGCCTGTTTCCGGATTAATCCTGTTCCCTTTTCCGTCATACCTTTCTTTACTGTCGCATGTTATAACAATGGCGCTTGCGATAACCAATGCCCTGTGGCAACTTGGCATAAATCCCCCTTTCTTATTTATAAAAATATCTAAGTTAAGATACGGTTTAATTAAATAATATAACAATCTAAAAACAAAAACAATCCCGTCCGCCAGCTGGCGGACGGGATTGTTTTTGTGAGTTACTCGTCTTCCAAAAATTACTCTATCGTTATACCCATGCTGCGGGCGGTGCCGGCGATTATGTTCATCGCGGCGTCCACGTCGTTGGCGTTTAGGTCTTCCATCTTTCTTTCGGCCACTTCTTTAAGTTTGACTTTGGTTATTTTGCCGACTTTGCTGGCGACGTTTTTGCCGGAGCCTTTTTCCACGCCGGCGGCCTTGCGGAGCAAGTCCGAGGCGGGCGGAGTCTTCATTTTGAAAGTGAAGGTTCGGTCGTCGTAGATGCTTATCTCCACCGGAATAATGTCCCCCATTTTTTCTCTCGTCGCTTCGTTGAACTTACTGACGAAGTCGCCGATATTGACGCCGTGTTGACCGAGCGCCGGACCGACCGGAGGAGCCGGATTGGCTTTGCCAGCCGGAATCTGCAATTTTACTATTGTTTTTATGTTTTTTGCCATATTTTTTAATTTTTTGATTTTAAAAAATTTTTAAAATATGAGCAATCCCGACCTGTCGGGATGCCATACCTTAAATTTTTTTAACCTGCAAGTAATCTATTTCTACCGGCGTTTCCCTGCCGAACATGGATATAAGGATTTTAATCTTCCCTCTCTCTTCGTCAACCTCGTTGACCGTTCCTTCAAACTCTTTGAACGGCCCGTCCGTTATTCTTACCACGTCGCCTTCTTTGACATCCATCTTGTACTTCGGCTCGGCCATGCCCATTCTCTCAAACAGCGTATCCACCTCCGTCTTTACCAACGGCACCGGCGTGGTGCCCGCCCCGACGAATCCGGTGACTCTGGGCGTGTTGCGGACCACATACCAGGAGTTGTCGGTGACAATCATGTCCACCCCGGGATATATCTTCTCCTCCACCGTCTTTCTCTTGCCCCCCACTATTTTTATTTTCTTCTCGGTGGGAACGATGGCGTCAAAAATAAGATTTTCCATGCCCAGGGATTCTATTCTTTGCTTCAAGTTTCTGACCACGGCGTCCTCGTAACCAGCGTAGGTATGGATGGCGTACCAGTTTCTGCCCGCTTGAACTTTTTGCTTTAACATAAAAATTACAAAACGAATTTTTCCAATAAATAAGCAGAAATCATGTCAAAAAAACCAAGCAAAACCGCCACTGCCAAAGAAGCGCCGACAACGAGCAAAGTGTAGGTAATGGTTTGCCTTCGCGACGGCCAAATGACGCCTTTCAGTTCGGCTTTCGTTTCTTTGACGTAATTTATGGCTTTATTTATCATTCTTCTTAAAAAAGCCCCGACTGCGGGCTTATGGTTAATATACTACACTCCGTGCGGAATAAGTCAAATAAAAAAATAAATTGTACGCCGAATTTTGCGCCAATAAAGCCGGCGCGCCACTTATGGCTTAGCTTTATGAATAACTCTTTGCGGAAACGGAATTTCAATATTCTCTTTATCAAAAGCAACTTTCAACCTCTTGCGCAGTTCGCCGGCAACATCCCATTGTTTAATTGGTTTTGTTTCGCCAAGAATTTTAATGATGATAGCCGAATCGCCAAAATCATCAACGCGCAAAAATTGCGGCGGCTTGATAATGAATTCTTTCCAGTTGGCATCCGCGGCAAGTTCGTTGCCAACTTTATTCACCACCGAAATAACATGTTCAATATCGGAGCTGTAGGCAATACCGATGTTGAGATTTACTCTCGCGAAATGCTTGGTAAGATTGGAAACCTTTTTGATTTCTCCGTGCGGTATATGATGCACCACCCCGTCTAAATCCCGCAAAGTTGTCATTCGCAGAGAGATGTCTTCCACTAAGCCGCAAGTTCCGTCAGAACAAACCACATCATTAACGCGATATTGATTTTCCATAATGATGAAAAGTCCGCTGATGAGATCCCGTATAAGATATTGGCCGCCAAAGCCGAAAGCGAGCCCGGCAATGCCGGCGGCCGCAAGAAGCGGTCCTATGGCGAAACCGGCCTCTTGCAAAATTACGAGTCCGGCAAGAATCCATACAACCAGACCAAGACTACCCGCGAAAATACGAATTAAAGTTTCTTCTCTTTTTTCTTCTGCTTCTTTTGCGAGGAAACGGTCTGATACGACAATTTTTCGCACAACCCTTCCTATAAAAACCCCGCCGAATCTACGGATGAGCCAGGCCGCGACAAGAACAACAATAATTTTAACTCCGTGGTCCAAAAACCAGGGAGCCGTGTTAGTGATAATTTTTTGAATAAAATTCTGCATACCTCAAGCAATAAATTATCAAGCAGTTGTCTTGCTCATCCCTCATTTTATTCGGGCTGCTGGGAATCGAACCCAGTCAACACGCACCCGAAGCGTGTGTACTACCGGTATACGACAGCCCGCACAGTAAGGAGTATAAGCTGAATTATTGTTTTAGACAACTTTTAACGCGATCTACAAAACTTCTCTCGGCAACCGCCAGATGTAAGCACCGAGCAAAAATGAGATTCCGGCCATAACCATAAAAATTATTCCGTATCCAAAGTTCTCAATCAAAACTCCTCCGATTAGCGCGGCCGCGCCCGTCGCTATGGCGGCCAGCCCTTCCCACTGGCCCCACTGCATTATGGATTTGTCCTGGCTGACGTGACTGCTGTAGACGGAATCAAAGGCCGGCGTGCCAATAGCGGCGGCAATTCCCCAAACAACCTGGGTTAAAATAAGCTGCGGCATATTGTCCATAAAAGCGTAGCTCAAAAAAACAAAACCCCTTAAAACATACCCCAGCGCCAGCAGCAATTCCTGTTCTTTGACCCTTAGCTCCCATTTAGTAAAAAGCAAAATCAAAATTCCGGAAACGATGTACAACAGCGACCAGGAAAAACCGGCGAAAGCCAGCCCGCCGCCGATGTTTTTGACGAAAACGGCGTAGAAAGGCGCGAACAGGCCGATGGCGAACACCATGACGGTGTTGGTGGCCACGAGCACCCTTAGGCTGTTATTAAGCCTTGTTGTGGGCAAAAGAATATCCAGAATTTTTCGCAAAACGGGCATATGTTTTTATTTTATCGGGGAGACATGAGGGATTCGCACCCTCGCTGGCACTTTCACAGAGTGCAGTGCTACTGCTACACCAATGTCTCCATAAATTTTTTCTCTTCTTCTTTATAACGATGCACTAAAAAGTGACAATTATGACAAAGCGTAATCAAGTTTTTTATTCTATTGTTCTTCCTGTTATGATCAACATGATGCACCGCCAAAACCCTTAAGTCTTTAATGTGGCATATTTTGCATATTTTTGGAAGTTTGCCTTTTATTAAATTGCTTTTATAAGAAAATTCTCCTCCTTTCCAATTGAAATGGTTTGAGCCGACAAAGACCATTGTGTTCCTCCAGACAGTTTGGCAAGATTTACCGCAAAAAAATTTCTTACTCTTAGAATGTTTTAGGGCTTTTTGCGGCTTATAAACTTCTTTATTGCAAATAAAACAATTTACCAATTTGCCATTCTTCATCCCTTTATGCTGACAAACGCGGGAACAATATATTCCATGCCCTCTTTTGATCCAGCTTGGCTTGGCATAAAATTCTTCATCGCATATCCTGCAATTTACCTGCGGCATGTTTTTATAATAGGGCAAATATCATAAAGGTAAAGGGTAAGACTGTGGAAAAACCCACAGAGCGGAGCTTTACCACTAAGCTATAGCCACCATTTTGCTTATCCGCCAACGGCGAACCAGCTGTGGGCGTGAGAGGACTCGAACCTCCAAGCCGTAAGGCATACGCACCTCAAGCGTACGTGTATACCAATTCCACCACACGCCCTTTCTACTCGCCCATTATGCCCAATAACCGTCTTTTTTTCAATCGTCAAACAAAAACCGCCCATTGACGGGACGGCTTTTAGCTCTTGATAAATTATTCTTTCGCGGCCGGTTCTTGCGTCGCCTTGAGTGGCTCCGCTTCCGTTTTTTTCTTCCCTTCCGCTTTCAGATGCTTCATTTTCTTGCGGATGTCTTTGGCGGCCTTGGTCCGGACGTAATAAAGTTTCGCCCTTCTGGCTTTGGATTCCCGCACCAGGTCAACTTTTTCTATGTTCGGGGAAAATAGGGGGAATATTCTTTCCACGCCCACGCCGTCGGAAATTTTGCGCACCGTGAAAGTCGCCCCTGATTCAGCGCCGTGTTTGTGGGCGATAATCATACCCTCAAAAGCCTGGAGCCTGAATTTCTCTCCTTCCTTGATTTTCTGCCAAACTTTTACCGTGTTGCCGGGCTTTAAATTCCAATTTTTCCTCTGTTCAACGTTTACGCTCATAAATGGCAATTTAGCACATTATTTGTTTTGACGCAATATCGCCAGCGCGTTTTCCAGATCCGGCGGCAAATCGGCTTCCAGTTTTATCCTGGCGCCAGACGGCAGGTTCAACTCCAAAAAATTGGCGTGCAAAAAATGCCGGTTCAAACCTTCGGGACATTTTGATTTTCTACCACCATACAGCGAATCGCAGGCCACCGGATGGCCGATAGCTTTAAAATGAACCCTTATCTGGTGGGTGCGGCCGGTTTTTGGATAAGCCTCAACCAGGGTGTAATCGGGAAATTTTTCCAAAACTTTATATTCCGTAATGGCCTCCCGCAATTCTCCCCTCGCCTCTTCCGACGCCAGTTTCTTTCTGAAATCGCTCTTGCTTCTGCCGATGGGCAAATCAATAATTCCTTTGTCTTTTTTTAAATTTCCTTCCACTAAGGCAACGTATTTTTTGACAATTTCTTTTTTTTGAAACAAAGATTTCAAATACTCAAACGCTTTTTGATTTTTGGCCACGACTAAAACTCCGGAAGTGTCTTTGTCCAAGCGATGTACTATTCCCGGACGCAACTCCGGCTTATCGCCCACTCTTTTTATTTCCGGAAATTTTTCCACCAGCCAGTCGGTTAAAAAAACATCTTCCTTTTCGTTTTTTAGGTTTAAGATTTTAGATTTAAGATTGGCGCGATGCGCCACGATTCCCGCCGGCTTATTGACGGCGATTACGTCGTTATCTTGATAAATGATTTTTATATCCGATTTTGAAAACATAAAAACTTCATATCGCGCTTATTTTCCGGTGAATCAGTTTGCGAACCTCTTCCACGATAATAATGGCAAAAGCCGTCGCGGCTATCAACATCCAGTCGCCCAAATCAAGAGGAACAGTATGCAATATTTTCCGCATAAACGGATTATAAACGGCCAACCCCTGCAAGAAAATCACCACAAAAGTCAAGGCGATTAAAATCTTGTTACCCAAAATTCCTTTGCCGAAAACGGACTCTTTTTCGCTCCGGCAGTTCCAGGCGTTAAACCACTGG
This sequence comes from Candidatus Paceibacter sp., assembly GCA_013360865.1. Classification (NCBI taxonomy): domain Bacteria; kingdom Bacillati; phylum Minisyncoccota; class Minisyncoccia; order Minisyncoccales; family Candidatus Paceibacteraceae; genus Candidatus Paceibacter; species Candidatus Paceibacter sp. The sequence continues at coordinate 26,166 of JABWAS010000005.1, read as the reverse complement.
AACACCGCCAAGGCGGTAAGAGCCGCCGTTCTCGCCTTATCCATCCCGTCGCCCAGATGCATCAAAAACAAAACCAGAGCGCCCAGTGCCATCGGCAAAGCCATCACCGCCATTCTTTGCAACATCAAAAAATCAACTATCAGTTTGCCCGGCTTTTTGAAACCGCCATTGAGCAATTTGCTTTCCTTCGGTTCCATCGCCAATGCGACAACCAAGAAACCGTCCGTGACAAAGTTCAGCCATATTATCTGCGAGGCCAGAATCGGCAGCGGCAAACCGAAGAACAGCGCACCCGCCACCGTCAAAACCTCACCCAGACTGGTTGAGAAAAGGTAAAGAGTTACTTTCTTGATGGTTTTATAAATGCTTCTTCCTTCCTCAATGGCCGCGACGACGCTGGATAAATTATCGTCCAGCAGAACGATATCCGAGGCTTCCTTTGCCACCTCCGTGCCTATCTTTCCCATAGCCACCCCGAGATCAGCGGCCACAAGCGACGGCGCGTCATTTACGCCGTCCCCTGTCATCGCTATAATGTCGCCCTGCTTTTTATAAGCGTTTATTATCTTCAGTTTATGGTCGGGCGTAACCCTGGCGAAAACGGAAACGGAGTTCAGTTGGCCTAAAAATTCTTTTTCATCAATTTCGTCAATCTGGCGGCCCGTCATCACGGCATCCCCCTCTTTATAAATACCGGCCTCTCTGGCGATGGCCGCTGCCGTGATTTTGTGGTCGCCCGTAATCATTATGACTTTTATGCCCGCGTCTTTGGCCTTTTTTATGGACTCCACCGCCTCCAGACGAAGCGTGTCTTTTATTCCGAAAAATCCGACAAGGCAAACATCGGCGATGTCTTCTTGTTCCAGTTTTTTCTCCGGAATTTTTTTGACGGCAAAAGCGAGGACTCTCAACCCCTCGCGGGACATTTCGGCAACCACATTCTCCATTTTTTCTTTTTCCTCCGCGTTTAGACGCGTGAAATTCTGCCCGTCAAATATTTCGCCGGACAAAGAAACTACGGTTTCCGGAGCTCCGACTACGGTTAAAAATCCGCTTCCCTCCACGTTGCCGTGCAGAGTCGCGTGGTATTTGTTTTCAAAATTAAAAGGTATTTCTGAAACCAATGGCGATTCTTTTTCAATTTTTTCCTTGCTGAATCCGACTTTTTCCGAAAAAACAAACAAAGCGGCCTCCGTCGGGTCGCCGATGGCGGACCATTCTTTTTTTTCTTTTGAATATTTTATCCTGGCGTTTGCGCAAAAAGCGGCGATTTTTCCAGCGAGAATAATCTCCTTGTGATTCAGTGGTTCAATAGCGGCGCCGTTTTCCTTTATCTCCCCTTTCGGAACATAGCCGGAACCCCCGACTTCAAAAAATTTCCCAGCAATGAAAAACTTCTGAACGGCCATTTCGTTTTTGGTTATGGTGCCGGTCTTGTCCACGGCTATCACTTTCGCCTGGCCAAGAGCCTCAACGGCCTGGAGCCTCTTGACCAAAGCGTTGCTTTTCGCCATTCTCCAGACTCCGGTGGCCAAAACAAGAGTAATAACCACCGGCAACCCTTCGGGAATGATGGAAACGGAAAGAGAAACAACGACCGCGAACATCTCTCCCGCCGCCTTTCCCATACTCACCCCGCCCCAAAAAATCAAACCGCTGATTAAGGCAACGGCAATTATGATAGCTCGGGACAAATACCTGATATTTTTCTTGAGCGGCATTTCCGAATCAATCCCGATTATTTTTTTGGAGATGCCGCCTATTACGGTTTTCAAGCCTGTCGCGGTAACCACGGCTTTCCCGCCGCCGGACACGACATGACTTCCTTTAAAAACCATGTTCATTCTGTCGGCGACGACAACGTGTCCGGAATTCCCGGCCATAATATCCGCCGTTTTATAAACAGGTTCCGATTCTCCGGTTATGCTGGCTTCGTCAACTTTTAAGGAGCTGGAAAAAATTATTCTGGCATCGGCGGGAATCTTGTCTCCTTCGCGCAAAATCAAAACGTCCCCGTCGACCACTTCGCTGTCCGGAACAATCATTTCCTCCCCGCCGCGGACGACAACAGCTCCCGTTTCTGTAAACTTTTTCAAAGCCGCCAGGGTGTTTTGCGACTTGCCCTCCTGAACCGTTCCCATGCCCGCGTTAAACAAAAGGACGAAAGCTATGATGAGGCTGTCAACCGCTTCCCCCATTAAAAAAACAACCAGACTGGCGGCAAGCAATATGTAAATCAGAGGACTTTGAAACTGCCTTAGGAAAATAAGAAAAATACCCGGCGGTTTAATCTCCGGAATAACGTTGCGCCCTTGTTTTAAAAGCCTTTCCCTAGCCTCTTGTTCGCTTAAACCGTTTTGGCCGGAACCCAGCGCACTAAGGACTTCAAAAACATCTCGTTTATGCCAGTTGTTTTTAGCGGTCAAATCCATGCTCAATATTATAGCTGATTTTTTACCGATGGTTTTAAGTTGTGCACTTTAGAAGAACAACAGGTTAGAACCTCTCTCCAGGCTCTAAAAGAGCCGTTTATGATTAATGTTGTAGCATCTTTTGCCTTATTTTACCCGTGTAGGTAACTCCAAGACGCTGCTTCGGAGCACTTTTTTCAAAACTTCGGCAAACCCCCACACCAAAGTTTTTGGTGTGGGGGGGGGTAAAATCCCATCCAGTGTTAGAGCCTCGCTCAAATGATGAGTTTCGGCAGGCACCACTGAGGACATACACAACGTGCATAACATACGTAGTATATGTTCGATCTTATAAAATTATAAAGTTTGAGCTACAATAAAAAAATGTTTAATCTTGGAAAATATGTTTTTCTGGGGATCATTCTTTTTCTTATTAGCGGTGTCGCAACAACGAAGCTGACCGTCCGCAATCAGGTGGATTTAAGCGAAGCGGAAATTGAATGCAAGCATGCGGGTTGGTCAATTCTATATGACAATCCCATTGAGCAACTCGGTATTCGGGTTTTTGGCAGTACTATTGTTGAGGAAAAAGTAAGCAGCGCACTGCGCATAAAAGCGTATACTCTCTTTCGTATTCCTATTGGCGAATCAGTTGTATATTGTGATAGCGGTCCTTCATATAAAATTCCGCAAACACAAGAAGGCATAAAGCGAGCGATAAAAGAAACACAATATTGCGAAGTTAAAAGCGATTGCGCGCAAGTTCAATCTAAATGTCCTTTTGGATGTTATACGTTTGTAAATAAAAAAGATGCGGACAGAATACAGGCATTTATAGATTCGTATGAGAGTACATGCATATATAGTTGCGTTGAGCTTGCCGGATATGACTGCGTAAATAATAAGTGCGAAGTAATATATCCCAATAAAGGAATAAATCGAGAAGCACTTTTTGAAAATTGTGCAAAAGATATTCCGCGCGAAAATATTGATGATACATCACTGAATCAATTTGAAAAGATCGTAACGATATGGTGGTGGGACGACAAACTGCAAGACAATGTTTCATTCAAACTTCCTTATGAACCGGAAAATGGCTTTGCGGGGTGTTCGGAATCAGTAAAAACATTATTGCGCCACATTCAAGAAACTGCGGAAAACGAAACAAAAGACAATTTATAAATATTTCTTGGTTATAGCCCGCAAAAGTGATGATATAGAAACGGCAAAAGTGCCACAAGGGTACCCCCAAACTTAAATTCTGTGGGCGCTGAGGGATTCGAACCCCCGGCCTTCTCGGTGTAAACGAGACGCTCTAACCAACTGAGCTAAGCGCCCTAAAATTTTTAAAATGCCCCCTCACGGTCTCGGAACTTTTGGGGTGAGGCCGTGTAAGGGTTCTTTGGTACTTTCAAGTATACCAGATTTAGGCCTCTCGGTAGAGGCATTGTTTTTGAGAATGAGACAAATGAGACACCAAAACGGCATCTCGGGACTGTCTCACTTACAAAGGTTTACCATTTTTATACCACTCCATCGCGATAACTTCTCCAGCCTTATCATTTATTCCAGAGACCACAAATAACCCGAGCTTGTAACCATAGCCATCAAGTTCTTTGGTCAGTCTTTCTATTTTCCACAGATCATCACGTGTCGGCTTATTGTTAGTTTCGAGTTCAATGGCGACTAGATTATTGTGATCAACCCCTTGTTCATGAATCGCGATATCAAGTTCAATCAAACTGCCGTTCAATCTTTTCGCCGCATCCCCATGCCTGTTATAAAAGGGGTCAACAGTAATAGTTCCATCCTCAAAAATTGGTTTAAGTTTATTTGCCAAGTATGTCGTAAAATTACGTTCAACCCGACCCCTTCTTAGGTGGTCGATTTGTTCGGTTGCGGAATCGCGCACCACGCATTCTATTTTTTCAATAATGATATTTTCTTCCATATTTATTCTGAAGAAAGCCAAGAATCTATCTTCCCAATAAGGAGTGAGCCGTTGTGGTAGAGTTCTTGCCATTTCTTCCTATATTCCTCAAGCTCCTTATTTTTCTTTATCTCCTCCTCAATCCTTGATAAAAGTTTTTCGGACTGCCCCTGATTCAATACAATTTTTATACCCCCACTGGTATTGTGCATAGAAAACTTCAAATCCGTGACTTTTGCATTTGGCAACTCGGGGTCGTTCTTTCGATCGTCAAGATATTCCGAAAGTGATTTTCCCCACATGACCAAGCTATAAAGCGTGACGGATGGACCGAATTTTCCGCCAATAACACACGACCAGTGCGCATGAATTATGTTCTCGTCACCCAGCGTGGCATCTCCAGTGGTTTCATATGAGATACCTTCTTTAGAAATAAACTCTCTGAAGGCATCACCTACTTGCTTAGTTAGGACAGACTCCATCTGTCGGCCCAAGTGTGCAATCTTGCATAAAGTACAAATTTGTGTTAAAAGAACAATAGAAGAAATCCTGGTGGATTTCTGAAAATTGCACATTTACAACCCCAAAAGGAGGTGAATTATGGCATGGTTTAATCGCCTCTACTTCGGTACGTGGCAACTTGGAGGGCAGTTCAAAAACTTGTCCCCCGCCTACATTGAATCGCTTCTGCTTTTCGCCATCAGCTCCGGTATTCGTCGTTTCGATACGGCGGCCGTCTATGGTGGAGGCAAAGTCGAGGAGATGCTTGGTACATGTCTACCGGAAGATGCGGTCATTGTGACCAAAATTCCGGCAGCATCAAAACCGAATCTGGAAGCACCTGAACTGATCCAAAGATTCTACTCACGAGATGGTATCTATCAAAGCGTGTACGAATCATTGGAAAGGCTACGGCGATCTTCTATCGACGCGGTACTTCTGCACAACTGGCTACCCACGTGGTCGTCAGAATCAATAGCAATCCTTGAATGCCTTAACGGGCTTAAGTATGAAGGCATAGTCAAGCGCGTAGGAATTTCCCTGCCCGACAATTTCTCATGTTCCGTCGCTGAAACGGTTTTGTCGCACATCGACGTGATTGCGGCTCCTTTCAACACTGAGCAAACTTGGGTGCTTCAACAGCTCCCATATCTACTCGATCTTAAAAAGGAGATTCTCTTGAGAAGTTTGTTTAAACAGGGGAAGTTGCTCACTGGCCCGCACTCGGCCGAGATGATTACACAAAACGCACTTACTCTCGGCACATCTGTTGTTATTGGTATGACAACAGAAGATCAGATAACACAAAACATTCACTATCTCAAAAAAGGAGGCTAACAGTGACACCACCGTACAAAACCACCGAGGAGGTACGCCAGACATTTCTGGAACATTTCCTCAACCACGATCATCAATTCATCCAGCCGTCTGGGATTATTCCAAGGAATGATCCGACCCTCATGTTCATCAACTCGGGCATGGCTCCGCTCAAGCCCTGCTTCACGGGCCAGGCGAAGCCTCCATACCCGCGTCTGACGAACATGCAGGACTGTATCAGGTTCGTGGACGTCGAAAGCGTCGGCGATTCCTATCACGGAACAAACTTCCGTATGATGGGGTCGTGGTCATTCGGAGATTATTTTAAGGAACGAGCTATCGAACTCGCCTTTGAACTCATCACCGAGGGTTTCGGGATTCCAGTCGACCGCCTCTCTGCTACGGTATTCATGGCTGACGAAAGTCTGCCGGGTGTGCCAAGCGACGAAGAATCGGCTCGCATCTGGGAGAAATTCCTGCCACGAGATCGAATCATTGGCCGACCGCCAGTAGACAACTTCTGGGGTCCGGCGGGAACCAGTGGCCCATGCGGTCCCTGCACGGAGGTTTTCTTCGATCGAGGCGAGGAATTCGCCGAGAAAGAAACGGACGACGTGCTGGTACCTGGGCGGCATATCGAGATCTGGAATGCCGGAGTGTTCATGCAATACTACAAAGACGAGCAGGGATTTTTTTCCCCTCTCCCGATGAAGTGTGTGGATACGGGCGCAGGTCTTGAGCGCTTCGCCATGATCCTGCAAGACCGCGCTTCAATCCACGAGATCGATCAGTACGACCCGTCCTATCAACTCATCAATCAGCGGATTGGTGATACAGCATGGACAAGGGTCATTCTCGACCACATCAAGACCTCAATCCTGATGATTCGAGAGGGTATTGTTCCGAGCAATACTCGGGAGGGATACCTTCTCCGTCGCGCGCTTCGGCGAGCGATGATCGGCATCTTCCTGCGAGGGATCAATCTGACTATTCTTCAAGAATGGGCAGACTCTCTCAGTGAAGTGATCGATAACAAGGACATGACCTTTCGTCAGAAATCTGTTATCGCACACTGGCTCAGCGAGGAGCGTGAAGGCTTCGAAAAGCTGATGCATCGCAGCAGAAAGTATCTCGACAAGATCGTCGCGGCCAAGGAGTTGGATGCACAACACGCATTCACTTTGAAAACCGGCATGGGCATTCCCGAAGACCTTCTGGAGGAATTCTGTGCTCGTCACGGCGTCCCTTTTCCGAAGGCTGAGTTTCTCAAACTCATCGAGGAACATCGGGATGTATCACGCCGACCGAAGAAGTGATCAACAAACACTGACCCGTCTTGTGTAAACCACGAGGCGGGTTATTTTTTTGAAAAAATTACAAAAATCATATAGAATGAAGGCATGAGTAAAGGTTTTATATTTCTCACATCAACAGGACTTTCTTCTGGGCCAGTTACCGAAAGGTTCAAGGGCTTATTTTCTGATTATAAAAATTATGCCGTTGCTATAGTAACGACAGCTGCAGAAGAAAAAGAAAATAATAAATACGCCCAACTCGCCAAGAAACAATTTAGTGAAATGGGATTTTTACGTATTGATTTTATAGACCTAGAAACCGAACCCGATAAGGACTTTGCTGAATACGATGTTATTTATGTTTGCGGAGGCAATACTTTCAAACTTCTTAAATTTGCTCGAGAATCAAATTTTAAAGCATCAATCGAAAGTCTCCTTAAACGAAATGGAGTATATATAGGCGTAAGTGCAGGAAGCATCATTATTGGTCCGTCAATCGAAATTGCAGGAGAAGTTGCTGCAGATAAAAATGAAGTTGGTCTAGAAGATTTTACAGGATTCGGAATAACAAATTTTATTATATTGCCACACTATTCTCCAGAAATTGAAGAAGAAACAAAGGCTTTTGAAGCAAAAAATAGAGTCACTGTGGAGCGTTTGAACAATTCTCAGGCTGCTCTTATTGAAAATGGAGAGAAAACTATCATCGAATAAAAAAGGAGGCACACTTTCGTATGCCTCCAGTTAGAGCAACCTTTTGATTTCACTCACCACATCCGCCACCCTTTCTCTCTTTGAGAGTTTCAGGGCGAGTTCATAGATGAGCATGTCCGAAAACCCAAGGAGCTTCGCTTGTTGTTCAAGCGATCGGAATCCACGGAAGTATCTTCGACTGCGCGCGAATGCGAGCCGAACCATCGAGGCCGTAACATCCGATAGGCATAGTTCCCGTTCGATAGTTGCATTTTCGTGCAACTTCTCAAGCATTGAGAGTTTCTGCCTGATCTCATCAGTACACAGCTCAACGATAGATTCCGAGAGCGAAACAGGGTATGGAATTAGTAGCTCCCTAAGTCGGACACCGATATCCGTAACATCGTACAAGGTCTTGGCAGTTGCCAAGTCTCTGCACAGCGCTTCTGGCAACCAGTACCCTGTAGCCCATGGGCGATGTTGACCACCCAGATTCTTACCCTCGATCCACCCTTCAACCTGCCGAACAAGCAAGGCTGCGTCGCAAACTGCGACACCTCCAGAACCTGTCGGCAGATCAAAGCGAACACTGTCATCGCACACAAAGAAGTTTCCGGTTGGCCACCGATCCTCAAGCAAAGCCTTGATGAGAGGGGAATATTTTTCAATACCCCCGTCGTCGCAGCCCGCCAAAAGATCGATCTTGCCTTTGGGGGAGTTCCTCTTCAGTCCGACGTGCAAGAGCACTCTCATGCCTTGTAACTCACAAAGTACGTGAGTCAGATTGGAGACTAAACTATTTTTCATAGTGCCTCCTTGTTCCGTTTCGACTCCTCAAGCTCGATAAGAGCCTTCGGAAATCCGAATGTGGATGTTAGATACTTGATGTCTGATTCAGTCAAGCGACCATTCCTGCGAGAGACGAATTTTGTATATTCCTTTCTCCCGCGCTCAAGCCCTTTCTCGAACTTTGACACCTCCTCGGCAAACACAGTTTGCACCGCATCAACCGAGGCCCATTGATTTCCTGATATCACGACAAATTCATCAAATGAGATGGAGATCTGTCGGCAGAGGATGAAAGCCTCTCGGATGAGTTTCCGAAGGACATAATCCGCCGCTTTGTTTCCAGGTCGAAGTCCTTGCGATACCAGAAGCACCGCCGCTTTGCCGAGATCTGCGAGGCGGCACATGATGGCTCGATCCTTTACCTCGGATCGCTCACTGATAGATTCGATCACGCCTTTCCAATTGGTGTTTTCATAATCGCTACTACAGCATTCGACTGCCGTGACGATACGATCAATACTTGCACCAGAATCGGCGGCAATCTTCTCCAGAGGAGACTCGAAAAGCGTCTCGCCCAGAAACTCGGTAAAGACCAAGTTCCAAAGCTCGATTGACTTACTCGTGTCCGGATTTCTCCAGACGATCTCCGTGCGAACACCGCATCGGTTCCGAGTCGGAGTAAAAGTGACATTTCCGTCATTGCTGACAGTTTTGGCACCCAACCTTTCCCAGATTCTCTGCGATGTTGCATCTTGCGGATGCACTGTTGCTGACAGCGTGGCAGGACTGATCCCCACACACACCGTCAGATAACGCCAGGCACTCTCGATTATTGCTTCCTTAACCTCTTGCTCCTTGCCCTCGTAGAGGGAGAAGTGGCCGAGCATGTCGAATGCAAGGTGGTGCCTTCCCGACAAACCAATCTTCTCCCACCCGTCCGTTCGCAGGCATGTCTGAACCGAAACGACACGGGTCTTTTCAGGGATTACTCCATGAGAGATCGTATCCTCAAACACGACACCGCCAGAGATGTTGAACAGGAGCTTAGGATTGGTGCTTACAATCGGAACACTTTCTTGCCACTGGAAACCAAAGGTCCCGAAGTGGCGTTTGATTTCATCATACGTCTTCATGTGGGACCTCCCATTGCCAGATGTTTGAATACAGTCTGCCTGACTGCGTAGGTGAACTTGCTCATCTCGGGGTGAGTAACAAGTCCGTGGTTGATATCCCAACTCACTACATGAGCCGGAATCCCGAGGTCATCCAAGATGCCCTGTACTCGTTCGGCCGTCATGTTGTAAGCCGAACCCTGAGCGCAGATTCTCCGTTGGGTCAGAGGACAGCGAGATGCCTCGCATCCTGGCCGTGCGAAAACCTGCACTGAAGTGATGCTCGGGATCCTGAGCATCCGAGTAAGGGCGCATGATGACTTGAGATAGACGGGGATACCAGGAAAGTGTTCGGCGCTCAGTGAGAAGATGGAATCCACCAACTCCTGCGGCAACGATTTCACATTGTCATCCCGAGGGATGTCAGGCATGGGGAGCTTGTGAATCTCCGCCAGTCCGTTCTCGATACCTTCCGTCCAGCGCAGACCACCCGGAACGATCATATCGATGACTTCGCCGTAGTGTTTTTTCACCCACAGCATCATCATCTCAATTCTGTCCCGATTACCGCTCCACTCAGGAACGATCGGTCGCATGTACCACGCAATGGTGGCTCCTGCTTCCTTGGCTTCCTCAGCATTGAGAAAGCGGTTGTTATGCGCTGGCTCAATCGTGTCAGGATTGTCTGCCCAGCACAGCGACAGCATCAAGCCGCGCGTCGCATTCGAGATGCGGGCGAAGTCAAGTTTTCTCCCTTTAGGAACGCCACCCTTAGTGACGATCCAGAAAGGATTCCGCAGACCGCGCCGGACGAATCCGTCCATAATCTCGAACGTGCTGTCTACGACAGCAGGGGCGAATGGCTCGGTGCTTGCCGTTCCGATGCTGATGATTGTCTCATCAGCGATGAAGAACGGATGCTTGACCAGTTCATCGAGGATTTGGTCCACGGTAAACTGATTGCGCCGTCGTGGTTTTTTCGGCATCATGCCCTGATCGGCAAGATCTTGATTGGTGTCTTGAACGTGGCAGTATCTGCACTGCCAAGAACATCCAATCCACAAATCAATGCTCAGCGAGCTATTAGACACACTGACGCATGAGAGCGGATGATTGCTATCCGGCACAAGAACTCCGAATGTATATTCGCGCACAGAAAATTCTCGTCCCGTAGTCATACCGTTGATCGTGACACGTGGTTCCGAATTGGCTACCGCGAAGTATTCCTTCTTGAATTCCATAATTCACCTCCTTTTGGGTTGTAAATGTGCAATTTTCAGAAATCCACCAGGATTTCTTCTATCGTTCTTTTAACACAAATTGTGCTTTATGCAAGATCGCCCTATGTATGTTACAGGATTGCATTTCAAAAGAGAATTAAATACATCGTGCCCAACTGATTTCTCCGAATTTTCCAAACGAATTCGGAATTTTAGCGCACTGCCACACACTGTTTTTCGCCGAGGATGGGGTTTGAAATCAGAAGCAATTTTTGATTATGAATTTGCTTTATCTGAAAACACAAAAAGAATTTTTATTACTGCGAGCAAAAACCCACCAGGACTCGAACCTGGTTTTTTGTCTTGACTCATCTGAAATATTGCTCTACTGAGGCCTTTCGGTAGGTCTCACTACTATGTGCCCTCGCGAGGAATCGAACCTCGATCGGGAGATTAGAAGTCTCCAGTTCTATCCATTGAACTACGAGGGCGCAACATCAAATTTTTATATTGATATACCCGTCATTAACTATTTTTTCAATATAATCTTTGCGTTTTAGATCTTTAATTCTTCTTTCTACTTTACGCGCCAAATCTAATGATTCATACTTTTGCATTAAAACTAACATGAAATCATTCATCTTTCTAGTTGTTTGAGTGTGGCCATTTTTATGCTGCTTCAGCCTTCTATCTAAATTATCGGTGCTTCCAACATAAAATTTCCCATTTTTGTCTTTCAGTATATAAACATACCCATTTTTACTTGTATCCATAGGTATTCTATCCACCCCGACGAACTTTGTTGTCGGGGAGCCGACCAGAGCGTCGGCTTTGAACTACGAGGGCAAAATCACAGCGATGGGTCGGCCACTTTCGGCGCGGCGGAGCTGTTTTTGAACCGCTTTTCTTTATCCGCTATTTTTTCCACGGCGCTGTCCAGCGCGGTTTTGCTTATTCCGGAAAATTTCTGCTTGCCGGATTCGGCGGCGGGAACCTCTTTCTCCGCGCCCAAACCTCTCCAGATGACATAGCCGTCAACGGCCAGAACTGCCGCCAAAACAAAAGAGGAGCAAATTAACGCGATGGCCCAATCCCGGCAGACGCTCCCTCCCGTACCGCTTGAGCCGCCACGGAAATTAAAATATCCTATAATTGACTTAAAATCAACTTTTTTCATAGCTTTCCAATTCTATGGTAAAAACTCCCTGCCAGCCGCCAGCAACGGCTTCCTCGCCGGCGTCCGCGGAGGCGGATGTTCCTTTTTTGATAATTGACGCTCTGGTGATGTTTATAAGATACGGCAGATTTTCCAAGGAATAAAGGTACCGGATTATGCTCTCAAACGGCCCGTCAACGGAAAAAGAAAAACTGGGTTTTAAGTTTTTCGCCCCGTCGGCGCTGACCGAGTTTATTTTCAGTTTGACTCCGGAGTTGGCGCTGATGGACTCCAGGCCTTCTATCACTCTTATCATTTCGTCCTCGGTCAAAAAAACCGATTCTATGATGTCGCTCTCTTTTTTAAACGAATTAAGCGAGTCCATGGCGGACTTGAGGCCGGCCAGTCTTTCTTCGTTTTCAGCCAGCTTGCCTCGCTGAACGGCCAAATCGGTTTTCCCGTTCTCTATGTAATTTAGAACAAACAGCCAGACCCCCAACGCGGCGGCCGCGGCGGCAAAGGATAAAAATGTTTTGATGAAAAAATTATTGCTTTTCATAAGGCAAAGTTATCGTCAAAGAAAAGGCGGCGTCCTTGTCGCTTATCAGGTTGGTTATGGGCGAGCTGACTCTTTGGTCCCCGTAACTCCTTTTCAGCTTGCTGATAAAATCAAGCAGGCCGTCTCTGGCGGATGCCTTGCCGGAAAGCGACACTCTGGCTTCGGTTGAGCTTTTGGTTTTCTGGACGTCAAAATTTATGGCCGTTATTTTTACTCCGGCGCTTTTCAGCCCGATAATTTCTTGGAACAGTTCGCTTAACCGGTAGTCAAATTTGGGCGAGTTTATCATGGCCAGCCGCTCGTTTATTTTTTTTATTTCGCCGGCGCTTTTTTCGGCGTCCAGTTTTTTAATTTTTTCTTCGGCGGCGGAGATTTGCGCGGCTAAATCGCCGCTTTGGCTTGAAAATAGAAAAAAGTTGGGAAGCAGCACTGTTGCCCCGGCAAAAAAAGCGAAAGTAAAAAACGCGCCCCAGACAGCGGCAAGCCTGCCCAGATATTCTTTCCTTATTGATTTTTTATCTTCCGGCGGAAGCAAGTTTATCATAATTTTATTGCCATTGGCGCAAAGCCAGGCCTATCACCGTGGCGTAAGCCAAAGAATCCCCCCTCTCTATTTCCGGTATATAATCGTCAAAGGAACAGACGTTGACCCAGGGGTTGCCCAGCTCCACTTTAAGTTTAAGCTCGTACGATAAATATTCCGGCAGGCCGGCCAGGGTGGATTCCCCGCCGCAAAGTATGACCTTCTGGATTTTCGCCTTATCCCTGCCCTTCCGCCCGTCTTTGGCATGCTCGTCATAGTGGGAAACCCAATAATCAATCTGCTTTTTTATCTCATCCTTGATAACGGAAATTATCGGGAGCATGGCGTTAAACACATCTTCGTTGTTTTTGGTTTTGTAAAAACCGACCTCCCTTTTTATTTTCTCCACGTCTTCTTTGCCGACTTTGAGATTGGAGACAATGGCGTTCTCCACGTCCTGTCCGGCGACGCCCACGGTCGTGGCGAACTGCACCTTGCCTTCGGCAACGATGGCAAACGTCGCTCTGGTCCGGCCAAAGTCAACCACGATGACGTTGCCTCTCTCGCCCCATGGCACCACCGACCGCGCGAAGGCGTGCGCTTCCATTTCAAACGCGGCGGGAATATAGCCGGACTCCCTTAAAACGTCCCGGTATTGCTCCACGAAAGTCTTGGAAAAAGCGATGATGTTGATGTCCATATGCCCTTCCTCATCCGAGCGGCTGATCACGTCAAAATCAAATATGGCTTCGGCGGCGCTAAGCGGCACGCACTCATCCAGCTGGAGCTCTATGGAGCCTCTTATTTCCTTTTCCGGCATCAGGGGAAACTTGACCCTGCTTAGGAACGCTTTTTCTTCCGGCAAAGAAGCCATGACCAGTCTGTTTTTAAGCTTCTTTTGAATAGGTCTTAAAACTTCGGCCAGTTTTTCTTTCTGCTTTATTTCCCCTCTTTCTATGACCCCTTCCGGTATCGGGAACAGCCCGTATTTTTTCAGGGAAATTCCGCCGCTGCCGCCGGCGAATTCCATGTACTTCAGCGAGCGATCGGAGATGTCCAGACAAAGAGCCGGCATCTTAAGATAGTCCGGCGGCGGGAATAATTTGAAGAAAAAATTATCCGTCTTCACTTTATTTCTATTTTATCACCGTTACGATTAGCGGCAACGACGACAAGTGAAGAACTTTTGTATTTAAAAAACATATTTTATCGCCACAAAACTCAAGATAACCACGACAACGGCCGCCAAAGAGAGGATGTCAAAATATTTTATCACCAGATTATTCACTCTTTTGCCAAAAAATTTAAGGATAAGCGCCACCATGAAAAATCTGGCCGCCCTTCCCACAACGGAAGCCGCTACTAATTGAATTAAGGAAATTTTAAACAAGCCGGCGGTAATTGTTATTACCTTAAACGGTATCGGCGTAAACGCCGCGGTAAAAACCGTCCAAAAAGCGTGCTGGGAATACTTTAAACCAATAGCATCCACCGTCGCCTGCAGCCCGTAAAAATCAACGATGCGCTGGCCGACGGCCTCATAGAATCCCCAGCCGATGAGATAACCGAACAGCCCGCCCAAAACGGAACCAGCGGTACAGATAATGGCATACTTCAGCCACTTGGTTGAGTTTATGGCCAATATTCCGATAAGCAAGACATCCGGCGGTATGGGGAAAAAAGACGCTTCGGCGAAAGCCAGTATAAAGAGCGCCAAAGCGGAATTCTTGGAATCGGCCCACTTCAACGTCCAAAAACGGAGCTTTTGCAGACTGTTTAGAAAAAATAACTTCACGATTAAAGATTATACCACACTCCTGTCCAGATATCTCCGCAGGATAAGCGCGGCGGCGGCGGCGTCAATTTTTCTTCTTAGCTTTTTTTCTTTTTGCGGCGATTTTCTCCCGCTTAAAACGGGCGGGCGCTTTCTTGGACCGTCCAGCGGCCTTCGGGCTTCGGCCGAGGTTAAAATTTCTTTCTCGTATTCAACCGGCAGGCCGGTTTCCTTTTCCATCGCCTTTTTAAACGGCTCAATTTCGGCCATTACCGGATTCGGTTCGCCTCTGTAATTTAAAGACTCCCCTAAAATAATTTTTCCGACCGAATTTTCTTCGCAGATTTTTTTAAGCTCCGCCAAAACTTTTTCCGCGCCGTAATTGCCGATGATTTTATAAGCAAAAGCCATCTTTCCTTTTTCGTCGGAAAGAGCAAGACCGATTCTTTTCGTACCGTAATCAATACCCAAAAAACGCATAAAGCTTCAGAGTTTGGTTATTATTTCCGCCCCGTTTTCGGTGACTATAACCGTATGCTCAAAATGGGCTGCCAAAGAACGGTCTTTTGTTTTCCACGTCCACAGATCGTCGTCCAGATAAACATCCGAGTCGCCGGCGGTTATCATCGGCTCAATGGCCAGCACCAGACCTTTTTTCAGCGCCATCCCCGAGCCTCTGGAGCCGAAGTTCGGCACCTGCGGACCTTCGTGGACTTTACGCCCCAAGCCATGGCCGACCAGTTTTCTCACCACGCCGAAGCCGTCTTTCTCGGCGCGGGATTGCACGGCAAATCCGATGTCGCCTATCCTCGCCCCGTCTTTTACCACACTTATGCCTTTGGCCAGAGATTTTTTGGCCGTCTCAACCAGCCTTAGCGATTCCGTGTCGGCCTTTCCGGCAAGCGCCGTTACAGCGGAGTCGGTGTAAAAGCCTTTGTATTTTAAGCCCAAATCAAGCCCGACAACATCGCCCTCTTGGAATATTTTTTGGTCCGGTATCCCGTGCACCACTTCGTCGTTGACGGAAACGCACAGCGAAGCCGGATAAGGAATTTTATCGTCCGGAGTTTTGTAGTTTTTAAACGACGGCTCGGCGCCCGCCTCTCTGATAAGTTTTTCCGCCAACGCGTCCAAGTCGGCCGCGGCAACCCCGGGCGCGACTCTTCTGGCGACTTCGTTTAAAACGGAGGCAAGTATTTTGCCTCCTTCCCTCAAAGCCGCTATGTCCTTTTCCGATTCCAGAATTGTCATTTAAAACACTTGTCTATAATTTCTTCGTGGACTTTTTCTATACCCTGTTCTCCGTTCACTCTTACCAGTTTATATTTACTTTTATTTTGATAATAATCAATGACTGGTGTTACAAATTCTTCAAAATAATCCAGCCTTCTTTTAATCGCTTCTTCCGTGTCGTCGTTTCTTTTTCTTTTCAAAAGTTTTTCTTTTGACCAATCTCGGCTTGTTTCTATAAAAACAGGAAACACGTTTTTTAGGTCGTAAAACAAAATAGCCTCATCAATGATAGTTGCTTCCGTCAAGTTTCTTGGGAAACCGTCGCTTATAATATTCGCGTTTTCGTTTATTTTTTCTATGAAATTATTGGCTAACGCCCATACGGCAAGAAAACTTGGCTCCATGTCCCCTTTTTCCATTATTTTGCCGGCTAATTTTGAAGTTAAAGAATTGTTATCGTTAATAAAACTCCTTAAGGCGCTGCCGACGTAAATGTACGAGGTTTTTCCATAACAATTCTTTTCCATGTACTTTAAAAGTAATTCTGCCTGCGTTCCTTTGCCGCAGCCGGCTCTGCCTATCAGAAGAAAATTTCTTGGTTCTTTCATTTATGATTTCCAAAGCCCGTGGATGTTGCAATGTTCCCTGGCGACGACGCCTTCGGCCGGAACTTCAAACTCCGCTTCCGGTTTGTCGCCCGGCTTCAAAAACTTCTTATAGCTTCTGCCGTTGTAAATAACCTCTATAAACTGGATGTAATGCTTTTCCTCCATAGGATGCGGAGCCGCGCCCACTTTGACCTTGATTCCGTTGGCGGTTTTTTCTATCACCGGCACGTGCTTTTCTCTGCCGACGTCTTCGGTTTTCTCTTCAAGCAGCTTCATTTTTTCTCCGCAACAAATCAGGTCTTCCCCGCCGGAAACCAGCACTTCCAGCAATCCGCCGCAAACTTCGCATTTGTAAATTTGATTTTGTTTCGTCATAATTTATTTTTGGTTTATTTTTCTCCTAATAGGCTATTCTTACCCCACCCGTTTCGTTAATTTTTTATTAAACGGCGCTTGCCTTTCGTTTTTTCCATTTTAACATTTCAACTAATATCAACGCAACTTTTAACACAAAATCCGCCTTAAGGCGGATTTCCAAAATTTTGAGTTTTCTTAGTATTCCTTCATCACCACCTGGGCTTCTATCTGTTTGGCCGTTTCCAGAACAACGGAAACCACGATCAGCAACGCGGTGCCGCCTATGGCCAGCGACGCGATTCCCGTCAAAGATTTCACCGCCAATGGAAGGATGGCGATTATTCCCAGAAACACGGCGCCGACAAGGGTGATTCTGGTGATTATCCTGCCCAGAAATTCCGCCGTCGGCCGACCCGGCCGAATGCCCGGCACGAAAGCGCCTCCCTTCTGTAAATTTTCAGAAATCATGTGCGGATCAAAAGTGACGGCGGTGTAAAAATAAGTGAAGAAGAAAACCAGGATAAAATAAAGCGTTCCGTAAACCCAGGGGCTGTTGATGAAATTAACCACCTGCCCGGCCAAAGCCGCGACCTGTCCGCCGCCCAACCCCGCCAACATGTTAACGATCATCTGCGGGAAAAGAAGTATGGAGATGGCAAAGATTATGGGTATAACACCCGCCTGATTGACTCTCAATGGTATTCTGGTTGAGCCTCCGCCATACATTCGCGCGCCTCTTACTTGCTTGGCGTAAGAAACGGGCACCGGCCTTTCCGCCTCGGTTATAAACACCACTCCGGCGACTACAGCGAACGCGGCGGCCAAAAACATGACGTACATCGGCAACTGGGACGGGTCAAACGTATACAGCGCGTTTCTGATGCTTTGCGGCAAAGACGACACGATTCCGGCAAATATTATAAGCGAAACTCCGTTGCCTATGCCTTTTTCCGAAATAAGCTCGCCCAGCCACAACAACACCATACTGCCGGCTATCATCACGGAAATATTGGTAAATTTATCCATAAAAGTAAGGCCGGTAAGCACGCCCTGATTCTGCAGCATCGCCAGAAGACCAAAACCCTGCAAAAATCCCAGCGGCACCGCCAGCAGCCTGGAGTACTGGTTGAACTTCTGTCTACCCGCCTCCCCTTCCTCCTGATACAACGCTTTGAGTTTGGGGAAAATCATGGTAAACAGCTGCATTATGATGGAAGCGGTGATGTAAGGCGCCACGCCCAGCATTAGTATGGAAAGATTGGAAAGTCCTCCTCCGGAAAAAACATCCAGCAAACCGAAGAACTGGTTGCCGGACAAAAACGCGCTCAACCTTTCCTGGTCCACTCCCGGAAGGGGGATGTTGGAGCCGATTCTGAACAGCGCGAGCATAAAAAGAACGAACAAAATCTTTTTGCGCAATTCTTTGTCTTTCAGGATTATTTTTATTCTGTTAAGCATTGGAATACTTGGCGCCGGCTTTTTCCAGTTTAGCTTTGGCCGATTCCGAAATCAGACAACCGGATACGGAAACTTTTTTGGTTATTTCTCCCTTGCCGAGAATCTTTACCGCAGGAATTTTTCCTCCGATGTTCCTAATCAATCCTTTGTCCGCCATGGCTTGAGGATTAACCTGATCGTTGTCGTTGAAAAACTTATTGACGACTTCCAGGTTCAGCACCGCCGGTTTTTCCTGAAAAACCGTAAATCTATAACCTCTTTTCTTAGGCAGCTTTTTAATCAGGTCCCTTATTTCCGGACGCAACTTTCTGCCGGCTCTGGCTTTCTGGCCTTTGATGCCCCGGCCGGAGTAGGTACCCCTTTTGCCGCCGCGCCCGATGTATTTGGCCTTCTTGTTTCTTGTATTCGGTTTTAATTGGTTTGTTTGCATATTTTTAGGAAAGCTTGCCCAGCGCTCCGAGCACCGCCATGGCGTTGTTGACCTTGTTTTTGCTTCGGGAATAAAACTTGGCGTTGACGTCTTTTATCCCCGCCAACTCCAGCACCGTCCGGGCTGAGCTTCCGGCCACCAGTCCCCGGCCTTTCGCCGGCCGGACAACCACGCGGCTGCTGGCGTATTTGTTCTCAAGCTCGCAAGGGATGGAAAATTCTTTCGTAAGCTTAGGCTTGATGATATTCTTCTTGGCCACGCGGAAAGCTTTTTCTATGGCCATGGAGGTGTCCGATCCTTTGCCCATGCCCACACCCACTTCCCCTTTCCTGTTGCCGGCCACGATGGTGACGCGGAAATTAAACCGCTTTCCTCCTTTGGTGACTCTGGCCACGCGCCTTATGTCTATTATTTTTTGGTCAAAATCGCTTTTCGCTCTTTCGCCCATTCTGCCGAATTTGCTTGGTCTGCTCATTTTTTTATAAAATTAAAACTTCAATCCGCCTTCGCGGGCTCCTTCGGCCACGGCTCTGACCCTGCCGTGGTATCTGAAACCGCCCCTGTCAAACATAACCGCTTCTATTTTTTTGGCCTTGGCCGCTTTGGCCAGTTCCAGACCGACGTTTTTAGCCGAATCGGTTTTTTTGACCTTGCTTCCCTTCTTTAAATCGCCCGCCGAAACCAAAGTGACGCCCTTTTCGTCGTCTATAAGCTGGGCGAAAATATGCCTGTTGGAACGGAAAACGGAAAGGCGGGGCTTAGCCGCCGTTCCGGCGATTTTAGCCCTTATTCTTTTGTGCCTTATTTCTTTTTTTGAAATTAATCTTTTCATGAATTTTTACTAGTGGCTAGTGGCTAACCACTGACTCCTATTACTACGCTGCCGCCGTGGCCGCCTTCTTGCCGGCCTTTCTTCTGATAACTTCGTTTTCGTATTTGATGCCGGTCCCTTTGTACGGCTCCGGTTTTTTGACTGCCCTGACATCGGCGGAAAACTGCCCGACCTTATCCTTGTCAAAACCGGTTACGCTTATAAGGTTTTTCTCCACTTTCACCTTTACGCCTTCCGGGATATCCAATTTTACAGGGTGCGACAATCCGACAGTCAAAGAAAGTTTGTTGCCTTCCGTCTGTGCCTTATAGCCTATACCTTCTATGGTCAGTTTTTTCTCAAAACCGGCCGTGACACCTTTTATCATGTTATTTACATAAGCCGCGCAGGTCCCCCACATGGCTTTATTTTTGGGATTTTTCTTGAGTTTGAAGGAAACGGTCTTATTTTCAATCGCGATGGTCACGTCATCGGTTTTAAAATCTTTTTTTATCTCCCCAAGCGGACCCTTAACGGAAACAACCCCGTCTTTCAAAGACATTTCCACTTTTTCCGGTATTATTATTTCTTTTTTTCCTATGTGGCTCATGTTATAAATTAAAAAACTTCGCACAAAACTTCGCCCCCGACCTTCTTCTCCTTCGCCTCTTTGCCGGTCATAACTCCGCCGGAGGTGGACAATATCTGGATTCCCAGACCGTTTCTGACCGGCCTTATTTTCCCAGCCGGAACGTAAATCCTCCTGGACGGTTTTGACACCCTTTTAATGCTGTTGATGGCGGGCTTGCCGGAATCGCCGTAATTTAAAATTATATCTATGGTCTTTTTCGTTTTCTTGCCCTTATGGTCGGCTTCTTTGATGAAATTCTCTTTCGTCAAAATTTCGGCTATGGCCATTTTTATTTTGGAATAAGGAACAGAAACCGTATGTTTGCCGGCTGTCTGGGCGTTTCTTATTAAAGTCAACATGTTAGCTATTGTATCCATATTTTTACCACGATGATTTCTTAACTCCGGGGATCATGCCTTCGTTGGCCAGTTCGCGGAAGCAGATTCTGCACAAGTCAAAATCCCTCATATAACCCCTTTTTCTGCCGCAGCGGAAACACCGTCTGACCACTCGGGATTTGTATTTGGGCGCTTTTTTTGATCTTGCTATTACTGATGTTTTTGCCATGTCGTTGATATATATTATACCTTAAACGGAAAACCTACGAGTTTAAATAATTCCGCCGCTTCTTCTTTGCTTTTGGCGCTGGACACCACCGTTACTCCCAGCCCGAACGCCGACCGCACGTCTTCCCCGGCTGTTTCCGGAAAAGCGATGTGCTCTTTGAAGCCTATCGTCATCGAACCTTTGTGGTCTATCGCTTTCGGATCAAGCCCGCGGAAGTCCCTGATTCTGGGCACCGCCACGTTTACAAGCTTCTCCAAAAAATCATACATTCTATTGCCGCGCAGGGTGACGGAGTAGCCTATCGGCATCCCCTGCCTCAGCTTGAAGGAAGCGATTGACTTCTTGGCTTTGTTGACGAGCGGCTTCTGCCCGGTTATGGTCGCCAAAGATTTTCCGGTCAGTTCTTTTTTTGTTTCATCCTTGTAGGAGCCGACGCCGGCGCTGACCACCACTTTCTTTATTTTGGGAACGGCAAGTATGTTTTTATAGCCGAATTTTTTCTTCAGCTCCGGAACGGCGTTCTTTTCGTATTTTTCTTTGATGTTTTTCATTTTAAAATTCAACTTCAACGGCCTTAATTTTGTTTCGGCAACCCTATTTAACTAACATAATTCCGGCTTTTTTGCAACTTTCGCCCGCCTTTCTACATCTCGCCTCCGCACTTCTTGCAAACCCTGACTTTCTTGGCGCCGATCATTTTCTGGCCGGCTCTGGCCGGTTTGCCGCAGGCTTTGCAGACAATCATGGCCGCGGACGCGGAAATGGGGAAAGCAATCTGGGCGACCTGTCCTTTCTGCCCTTGCTTTCTCGGCCTTAAATGCTTCTTCCGGATATTGACGCCCTCAACCAGTATTTTTCCGTATTTGGGCAAGGCGGAAGAAACTTTCCCCGTTTTACCCCGGTCTTTTCCGGACAATATTTTTACCGTATCTCCTTTTTTAATAATCATGTTTCGATCTAAAATCTTATATCTAAAATTTAAAATCTTATTTTTCCTTATCTATTTTTAGATTTTATTTTTAATTTTTTATTTTGACCAAGCGAAGCGCGGGAACTTACACCACTTCCGGCGCCAAAGAAATAATTTGGGAGTAGCCCCTTTCCTGGATTTCTCTCGGAATGGGCCCGAAAACTCTCCCTCCCAGCGGCTCGTGCTTGGCTTTGTCCAAAATAACAATGGCGTTGTCGTCAAAGCGGACGTAAGAGCCGTCTTTTCTGCGATACGGGTTTCTCTGGCGCACGACCAGAGCGTGATGAACTTCTTTTTTCTTGACCTGTTTGCGCGGCTCGGCGGCTTTTATGGAAACGACGACGATATCCCCTATCCGGGCGTATCTTCTTTTGCTGCCGCCCAATACCTGAAATACCTGGGCCAGTTTCGCTCCGGTATTGTCGGCGATATTCACCATTGTTCTAAGTTGGATCATAAAATTAAATTTTTCCCGTCACTTCAAAGTGTTTGTCTTTTGAAAGCGGTCTGCATTCCTGAATTACGACCTTGTCCCCGACGTTGTATTGTTCCTTCTCATCGTGGGCTTTGTATCTTTTGCTTCTTTTCAGATATTTTTTGTATTTGGGATGTTTGACGTAGCGGTCAACGGAAACAACCACGGTCTTTTCCATCGCGTCGGATACCACTATTCCTTTTAATTTTTTCTTTGGCATAACTTTAATTAAATTCTAAATCCTAATATCGAAATTCGAAACAAATTCTAATTTTTTAAATTTTAAATTTTAAACTTTTTGTCATTTGGATTTTAATTTTTGATATTGTTTCGGATTTACAAAAATTATCTACTGATAATTTTTGTTTTCACCGGCAATTTTGAAGCTCCTTTTCTCAAAGCTTCGCGGCTTTGCTCCTCGCCCAGACCGTCAATCTCAAATATCACCGTGCCCGGCCTGACCCTGGAAACGAAGAACGCCGGATCTCCTTTGCCTTTACCCATACCCACTTCAAGCGGTTTTCTGGTAATGGGCATGTCGGCGAAAATTCTGATCCAGATTTTTCCGGCATTTTGGGTAAAACGGGCCATCGTCTTCCTGGCGGCCTCCAGCTGGTTGGACTTTATCTCCTGGGCTTCCTGCGCCATCAGTCCGAAAGAGCCGAAATCAAGTTCGTTTCCCCTGGTGGCCAGTTTTTTCTTCAGAGGGTTCTCCCTCATCCGGTGCCATTTTCTATATTTTACTTTTTTGGGAAAATACATGGTTATTTTTCGGCAAATTTCTCGCCCTTATAAACCCAGACCTTTATGCCGATGTCGCCGTAAGGCAAATGGGCTTTTTCTCTGGCGAAATCTATGTCCGCGCGGAGCGTCTGAAGCGGTATCCTGCCTTTGCGCAACCACTCCCGCCGGCCCATTTCGGAACCGTCCAACCGGCCTGACATCGCCACCTTGACGCCCTTGACCGCGGGGCTGGCCATTCCTTTCTCAATTGTCTGCTTCATCACCCGGCGGAACGGCGTTCTTTTCTCAAGGCTTTCCGCGGCCATCTGGGACAAAATCTTGGCGCTGGAATCAGGATGCGGAACTTCCTCCACGGTAAGCTTCAGCTCTTTGGGCATCTCGCCGCCGATTTTTTTTACCATTTTCAGTATTTGGGCCTTTATCTTTTCCGTTCCCTCGCCTTTTCTGCCGATGAGCAAACCGGGTCGGGAAGTTTTGATTATCACGTGGAACACCGCCGGGGTCCTTTCTATTTCTATGCCCTCAACGAACATTCCTCTCAATGATTTTTCCAAACTCTCCCGCACCAAGACGTCCGCTTTGAGCAAGAAGCGATATTTGCCCGGACTGAACCAGCGCGACCTCCAATTTCGCAATATGCCGAGCCTGAATGAATATGGATGGACTGTTTTACTCATGGTAATTATTCGGAAAGAACGACTGTTATCCGGCTTGTTCTTTTGTTGATTCTGTTGGCCATGCCTCTTGACCGGGGTCTTATCCTCTTGAGAATCGGGCCGGGGTCAACGGTTATCTTTTTGACTCTTAAGGAGTCTTCGTTCTGGACTTTAAAATTATTCTTCGCGTTATTTATAGCAGATTTTATAAGCTTGGCAACGGGAGTTGATGATTTTTTGGCCAAAAAAGCAAGCTGCGTCAGAGCGTCTTTGACTTTTTTGCCGGCGACGAGATTGGCGACAACCCTCACCTTTCTCGGAGAAGCGCGGTAATTATTCAATTGTGCTTTTACTTCTTTCATGCCAATTTTGTTTGCGAGTCTGCGAGCAATTATAAAATTGCGCACCCGCCCAAGTTTTTGTTTAAATATAACTCTAATATACTACTTAATTTTTAACGCTTGTAAACTTTTCTTTTGTCAATCCGCCTAAAAACTTAGGCGGGTAATGTTTGGCGACTAAATTTTACTTCGCAAAACTCGTAAAATTTAGGCCAAGCCATTACTTCTTTTCCGCCGGCGCCGCCTTGGCCGCTTGCGCCGCGGCTATTTCCGACTCTTTTTTCTTGGCTTCTATTTCCCTCTGCATCTTGCCGCCGTGCTTGACGAACTTCCTGGTCGGACTGAACTCACCGAGCCGGTGGCCGATCATTTCTTCGGTTATGGTGACGGGGATGAAGTCTTTGCCGTTATGAACGCCGAAAGTAAAACCTATCATTTCCGGCGATATTTGGGAATCCCGCGACCAGGTTTTGACGACGGTTCCGTCCATAGGTTTAAGAACGCTTATTTTTTTAAGCAATTTGGGATCTATATACGGACCTTTTTTAAGACTTCTGCTCATTGTTTGCCTAATAATTCTGTATAATTTTCAAAATATTACCTTATCTTTTAATTACCCGCAACGCAACTATATTAATAAATTATGTGCGGGGTAATGTTTGGCGACTAAATTTTACTTCGCAAAACTCGTAAAATTCAGGCCAAGCCATTACTATTTCTTTTTCTTTCTTCTGGAAACCACGAATACGTTGGAATATTTTTTGGGCGTTCTGGTCTTTACCCCTCTTATGCCCTTGCCCCACATGTTCTTTACCCTGCTCATGCCGGCCGGCTGTCTGCCTTCTCCTCCGCCCAGCGGGTGATCCACCGGGTTCATGGCGGTGCCTCTGACCTTCGGCCTCATGCCAAGCCACCTGGAGCGGCCGGCTTTTCCGAAATTTCTAAGCTTATATTCCTCGTTGGAAACCTGGCCGATGCTGGCCCACGCGGAATCCGGTATTTTCCTTACTTCGGTTGAAGGCATCTTCAAAAGAGCGTAGCCGCCGTCGTGCGCCAAAAGTTCGGCGAAACTGCCGGCCGACCGGACCAGTTTGGCGCCGGAATTGGGCAATATTTCTATATTATATATGAAAGTTCCGACCGGTATTTTTTTAAGCGGGAGACGGTTTCCCGATTTTACCTCGGCGTTTTCCGAAGCGATTATTTTCTCCCCCGGCCTCAATCCTACCGGCAATAAAGCGTATCTCTTCTCTCCGTCGGCGTAAGTAACCAGGCCGATGAAACCGCTTCTGTTCGGATCGTATTCCACGGATTTTACCACGGCGGGAATTTCTTTCTTGTTCAGCCGGAAATCAATTTCGCGGTAGCACCTTTTAACGCCGCCGCCCTTGTGCCTTACCGTTATCCTGCCGGCGGAATTTCTGCCGGTTCCTCTTTTAAATCCTTTCGTCAGGCTTTTTTCCGGTTTGGAACGAGTCAAAACATCGCGATAAGATATCACTGACATTTGCCTTCTTGATGGAGTTGTCGGCTTAAAAAATTTCATTTTATTACGCGATATTTATTTTCTCCCCCTTTTTCAGGTAAACCACGGCCTTTTTAAAACCGGCGCTTTGCACCCTTCTCCTTCTTATCAGAAACATTTTTCCCGGCGCGTTGACCATGCTTACTTTTACCGGATTGACGCCGTACTGCTTCTTGACCGCTTCCTTTACCATTATTTTATTGAAACCTGGCGCCACTTTAAAAACATACGCCCCTTTTTCACCCAGAAAAGCCGCCTTCTCCGTGATATGAGGCTTTAAGGCTTTCGGAGCGGCGGATGTTTTTTCCTCTCCTTTTTTCTTGGAAGATTTCTCCTCTTTGATTTCCTTTACTTCCGAAACATCCTTTTTTTCTTCCGCTGTTTTGCTTTTCGCTTTCTTTAAAAAAGCCATAATTAAATTAAAATCACCCTCGCGGGCAACAAAGTAATGCTAACAGATGGACAAAAAAAGTCAAATATCTCGTTTAGTCTCAATAGCTTGGCACCACTTGATGGAATATCATCAAGCATATGCCATATACAACAAACAAGAATATGCCGCGCATTAGGAGAGAAGCGGC